>JAGPJL010000055.1 GCA_018054455.1 Parabacteroides sp. | reverse complement strand
ACACTCTGTCATCTGTCACTTTTAGGGTTTAATCATCTCATATGCAATAGAATAGTGGGTGACAGATGCCTTTTTCATCCCTCACCCCATCTTACACCTCCCATACCCCATTACTCAGGGAAGCAACCAAGCTTATCTTTATAATAAGCACATAAAATTTTACTGCCTGTAATTAAGCTCAACTATAAAGGAAACTAATTGTAAGACAATACTATAAAAGATTTTTTCCTTAAGGAAAGTATTCGTTTGATAACTGTCGTTATGCATGTTGACAACTGTCGACATGCATAACGACAGTTGTCAACAAGCATAACGACAACTGTCAATCGAATAAATCCTTTAACCTTTCGTAATTAAACACAAGCTCAAATTATTTATTCCCTTAGTAAACGAAGCTAATTCCTAACGGAAAACCGTAATATATACCTATTGATTGTAAGCGTCTCCGCGATACCATCTTGTATGGTTTGATTGAAGATCTTCTAGTATACAAAACAGGTTCTTCGTCACTTTTGGTGCAAGATATTATAGTAGGCCTCTCATTTCTGGTGTTTTGTAGACTTTTTATCAGATTTAATAAATGGCTTATCAAAAATGCATGTATAATCTTGATTGGATAAGCATTTGAAACTGTTTGCTTGCACCTAAAGTGACGAAGAACCAAAAAAAAGAGCCTCTTCACAGGGAAGAGGCTCTTCGTATCGTTATCAGACTAATGGATTATAATCCCTTGCCGTGACAGTTTTTGTATTTCTTACCGCTTCCACAAGGGCAGGCATCGTTACGCCCTACTTGTTTTTCTACACGAACAGGTTCGTGTTTGGGTTGCGGACGTTGTTCAGCACGTTCTTCTGGTTGAGTTGTGCCGCCGATTTCATCTTTTTGTGTGCGGTATTTACTCATATCCTGACGTCTTTCGGGAGCTGCCTGTTGAACGGCTACACGTTGAGCTGCGGCATGCGCTGCATGAGCAGCATCAGCTTCGGCCTGACTCTGTTTTGGCTCTTCGCGAAGCGGAATCTGACCTCTCATAAGGATTGAGGCTGTTTTGCGGTTCATCGTATCAACCATTGTTTTAAAAAGATTATACGATTCAAGCTTGTAGATAAGCAATGGATCTTTGTTTTCGTAGCTGGCATTCTGTACTGAGTGACGCAGTTCATCCATTTCACGTAAGTGTTCTTTCCATGCTTCGTCGATGGTATGTAATACGATCGACTTTTGGAATGACTTTACGATGGCTTTACATTCTGTATCGTAGGCTTCCTTTAGGTTACAGCTGATGTTATACATACGTTTGCCATCTGTGATAGGGATCATAATATTTTCATACATGGCTCCCTGGTTTTCGAATACCTGTTTAATTACAGGATTGGCAACTTCCGAAAGACGTTCCATTTTGCGCTTGAATGTTTTCAATGCAGCATTGAACAAACGATCGGTAAGGTTATCTGATTTGCCGCTTCTGAATTCGTCTTCGGTGAAAGGGCACTCCATGGCAAATACTTTGAAGAGCTCAAGCTTGAATGATTCGTAATCTCCTTCGTGTTGGTCTACAATAGCTGCAGAAGTATCGTAAATAGTGTTTAGTACGTCAATTCCGATACGTTCTCCCAAAAGGGCATGGCGACGACGAGAGTAAACAACCTCACGTTGCGAGTTCATTACATCATCGTATTCCAGCAAACGCTTACGTATGCCAAAGTTGTTTTCTTCTACCTTTTTCTGTGCACGTTCTACCGATTTGCTAAGCATATTGTGCTCCAGCACTTCGCCTTCTTTGAAACCGAGCTTGTCCATCAGACCTGCTATACGTTCGGAAGCAAACAGACGCATCAAGTCGTCTTCCAGAGATACATAGAATACGGATGATCCCGGGTCTCCCTGGCGACCGGCACGACCACGTAACTGACGGTCCACACGACGAGACTCATGACGTTCGGTACCGATAATTGCCAAACCTCCTGCTGCCTTCACATCTGCAGACAGCTTGATGTCGGTACCACGACCAGCCATGTTGGTGGCGATGGTAACTGTGCGGGCTTGTCCGGCCTGAGCCACAATATCAGCTTCACGTTGGTGCAGCTTGGCATTAAGTACATTGTGAGGAATCTTCCTCAGGGTAAGCATACGGCTTAGTAATTCAGAGATTTCAACAGATGTAGTACCAACCAATACAGGACGGCCAGCTTCAATTAAACTACTGATTTCATCAATTACAGCTGAATATTTTTCGCGTTTAGTTTTATAGATACGGTCGTTCATATCCTTACGGGATATAGGACGGTTCGTAGGAATTACAACCACATCGAGTTTATAGATATTCCATAATTCACCAGCTTCTGTTTCGGCCGTACCGGTCATCCCCGAAAGCTTGTGGTACATACGGAAGTAGTTCTGTAAAGTAATAGTAGCGAAAGTCTGTGTAGCGGCTTCCACTTTTACCTGTTCCTTGGCTTCGATAGCCTGATGTAAACCATCCGAATAACGGCGGCCTTCCATGATACGACCAGTCTGTTCGTCTACAATCATTACTTTATTGTCCATTACAACATACTCATCGTCCTTTTCAAACAAGGTATACGCTTTTAGTAGTTGGTTGATGGTATGAACGCGTTCGCTTTTAACAGCATAATTTGCCAGAATTTCATCCTTACGAGCCTGTTTTTCTGAATCGCTGCCTGCTAAGTTTTCAAGCTGCGAAAGTTCTGATGTAATATCAGGAAGCACGAAGAAATGAGGGTCATCAGAATTACCTGTCATCAGGTCAATACCTTTATCGGTAAGTTCGATGCTGTTATTCTTTTCGTCGATAACAAAGAACAGGTCGTCTGTTACCAAATGCATGTTGCGCATGTTTTCGGCCATATACTGTTCTTCTGTTTTCAACATAGAAGCCTTAACTCCTTGTTCACTCAGGAACTTAATCAACGCCTTGTTGCGAGGGAATCCTTTGAATGATCTGTATAACAAAAGAGAGCCTTCTTCTTTAATCTTAGAATCATCGCTCAACATTTTACCTTTTGCTTCGGTAAGCAACTTAGTACAAAGATTTTTCTGAGCGTTAACAACAACTTCTACGTTATTTCTGAATTCTTCGAAAAGTTGAACATCTCCTTTGGGGATAGGTCCGGATATAATTAAAGGTGTACGGGCATCATCAATCAAAACTGAGTCGACCTCATCCACGATAGCGTAGTTGTGCTTGCGCTGTACCAGGTCCTGTGGGCTGATAGCCATGTTGTCGCGAAGGTAGTCGAAACCGAATTCGTTGTTTGTTCCAAATGTGATATCCGAATTGTATGCTGCACGGCGTGCATCCGAGTTAGGTTGGTGCTTGTCGATACAATCCACAGAAAGTCCGTGAAACATGTATAACGGGCCCATCCACTCCGAGTCACGTTTAGACAAGTAGTCATTCACAGTTACCACATGGACACCCTTGCGGGTAAGTGCATTCAAAAATACTGGAAGAGTAGCTACCAATGTTTTACCCTCACCTGTTGCCATTTCGGCGATTTTACCTTTATGTAATACAACACCACCAAACAACTGAACATCGTAATGCACCATGTCCCATTTAATTTCAGTACCACCGGCTTTCCAATGATTCAGATAAATGGCTTTGTCTCCCTCTATAGAAACAAAATCGTGTTTGGTTGCCAGGTCACGGTCAAATTGGTTGGCAGTAACGATAACTTGTTCGTTTTCGGTAAAACGACGGGCGGTTTCTTTCATAACAGAGAATACTTCGGGAAGCGACTCTTCCAGTACGATTTCCATCTTCTCTGTTATTGCTTTTTCAATTACATCGACTTCGGCCCAAATAGTTTCCCGCTCTTCAAGTTCTTTATCTTCAATGCCTTTGCGAAGTTCTTCTACTCTGGCATTTTCTTCTGAAACAAAATCCTGAATACGTTGTTTTATCTCGTCGGTCTTTGCACGTAATTCATCATTAGACAGTTTTTGAATCTCAGGATAGACTGCTTTAATTTTGATTACATAAGGGTCAATTTCCTTGAGGTCACGCTGCGACTTATTGCCGAACAGCTTGGTCATAAACTCATTAAATCCCATTTTATATTATTTTTTTTCTTGTTTTTGTTAGTAATTGAGTAATTCTGAAAGCGGAAGTTGCAGACTTGCATTTGGTGGCCTTATTCTAAGGACATGCGTAATGGTAGGAGCCACTTCCGTTGCTTTAACTTCCCTGTATATATGAGCAGGCTTCAAACCATTGCCCATAAATATAAGTGGTGTAATCACTGCATTGTTACGAACAATACTCGTTGGCTTTTTACTCTTGTCGTCGTCGTTGGCAATTTTCCATCCCGGCTGCAATTCGATCATTAAATCGCCTCTGCCCAGGTGATGGGTTCCGTTGCGGAAATTGGCTGTACCTTCATTCCAATCGCCAGACCGTAGCGCTCTGTCGGTAGTTACATGCTGAACTCCGCTGAATTCAAGAACAAACTCTGCAGCTTGTTGCTGAATGACGCCCAGATCAAGTTTGGCATCTTCGATAGTTTTCCGGTTAAAATATAGTTGACCGTCGTGATAGCCCTTTACCCAGTTTTGCTGACCATGTATGGCCATCAGATACATATTAAGTAAGGCTACGCATCGTTTGGGATGAAACTCACCTCCACCTAGCGAAAGGCCATTGGAATACTCAACCTCATTCTGATAATATCCTGTGCCAGACAACACGATCAATGTATTGGATAGACCCACTTTCTTATCGATCGCGTCAAGCAATTGCTCTAGGTCTTTATCTAATTGTACGTAAATATCCTGTATTTCCCGTGTATATTCTTTGTTTCTTGCCCCGTTATAATTACCGGCATAGTAAGTTATGGAAAGTAAATCCGGACAACTGCGTGTTCCAAAACCTCCGAATTCGATAAATTGCTTTGCCAGACGGTTTATTTCCTTATTAATAAAAGGAGACGTCTTTAAGTTGGTATAGCAATCCTTATATTTTGGGTTAAAAGAATATTTGTAAGGTATGTCGTCCATCAGATAGGGAAAAGCCTTGTACTGATTCAATGGTAGATTTGGTTCCCAAACCATAGATTCTATACGGGCTTCAAGCGATTCTGTTCCATTGTTGTACCGGTCTACATACCAGGGAACATTCTTATAGTAGGTTGTAGTAGCCCATTTACCGTTAAAATTATCAAGCCAGAAAGCTCCGTTGGCAGCATGTCCGGCGGATAGAATGGCGCTTTGTGCATCCGGGGCAATGGCATAAACATCACTACGTCCGTTAGATGCAATTTTTAGTTCATCACCAATCGTTGAACTAATCAGGTTTTTAGGCGAGTAATTATCGTGAGTATAGTTACCAAGATAAGCTGGGTCATTTAAACTGGGCAACTCTTTATCCTTCTCAAAATCATAAACATTATCTCCGCTTATACCATTATAACACGGATTTGTACCAGTAAAGAGGGTCGCGAAAGCTGTTGCCTGATCCACATTCGAAAATTCGAAACGGATATTTTTATATACCAGACCTTCATTTAGCAAACGTTTAAAGCCACGTTCACCGAATGTGTTGTAAAAATATTCAATATAATCACCTCTTAGTTGGTCTACGGTAACACATACCACCAGTTTGGGCACTTGTTGTTGTGCTTCCAGATTGGTGATCGCTAAAACTGCAATCAGAGATGTAAGAAATCTTCTCATTAATATTTAATTTTTCTGTAAACACCGAATCCAGACCGTATCCACAACGTTAAAACCAATGGGATAAAAGCCGGATTAAACTGTTGAGGGATTAAATTCCATCCTATCAAAAGCAGTGTAAGCGCTGCAAAGTTAATAAAATGATAATAATATGCAGCTATCTTCCACTTTTTTACCGAAAACAATCCCATTCCAATCAAATGAAGCGGATGTAACCAAAGCAGCGACCAGTTTGGGTATGTGGCTGGATGGGTGGAAATAAAACTGAGAAAAAAGAGTAAAGAGCCTGCTAATCCTGCAATAAAGAATAGAATGATGTCTGTAGCCCTAAAATAGGTTTTCTTCTTTATTTCAAAGAAAGTAATTGTAAGGACTAATAGACAAACAACTATTCCGGCAAACATAGGAGTTAGCCAAACGTCTGTGTTTCTTTGCGCCACAGATTCTTCAATTAAAACGGTAGACGAAGATACTAACTTCCTTTTATCTCCCTGTTGTGTATTTACATGAGCTGATTCGAAGGCTGATACCAGGTATAGAGGGAGAAACATCTCTTCGCGAACTGTCGCTATCCTGTCGGTAGGACTTCCCAAAGCCAGATCGCAACCAAAAGTATACCATGAATTATTACGTGTGCAGTAAGAAATCAGGTCTCTGAATGTGTGATCTGTTTTTTTGTTTTCATAAATTATTTTTCCATCGATTGATTTTTCCACCAAATCGCGCGGTCTTGTGGAACAGTTGTCGAAAAAGAAATTGTAACGGTATTTTCTATTTTGTGGCTCGTAATTAATAATAAGAGCTTGCCAAAGTTTTTCTTTCTCTTCCTGATTCATATTTAAAACCTGTTCAACCACCTTACTTCCACGCATCTGATATTCGATAAAGTAACTTCTGAAATCGACTACACCCAACATATAGTCTGTTTCACCTTTAGTAAAACGATATATAAAATTAGGTGTTTGAAAATCAAAAATTCCATAATTAAATACGTAATCTATTTTTTGTGCAGGATCAGAGATTCGAATAGCCGTATGTCCGTACAGCGTAAATACTTCTTCATCCGACGGGTAACTTGTTAAAATGCTTATGCGTGAGTCAGGACTTAACTGAAGCTGGGCCTTTAAGGGCAGAATCAAAAGTAAAAAAACGAATATGAATAGTTGTTTTTTCATCGATCGAATGTTTTTGAGGCACAAATGTATACTTTATTTTCGAATCGCCAATGTTATATTATTGGCAGATTACTCTTTTTAAGAAACGGAAAACCTCTCATATTCGCGTAAATACAAACTTATTAGTAAAAAAATAAGCTTAATCCTGAAAAGATGTTCGTTATGTCGTCTATTTTGCTTTTCTTTGTGGAAAATATCAAACGAGTGAATCTTATTATTGAACAAGGAAATTCTTCTACGAAAGTAGCCATATTCTCTAATGGACAACTTAAGTCGTCATCTGTTTTTAAACATTTTGATGCGACGGTTGTTTCTTCGCTTTTTGAAGAATTTAATCTAATAAACGGTATTTTTTCTACCGTGATAGATGTGGATCATTCGATTGTGAACTTATTGAAAAGTAAGTTGACCTTTTTTTTGTTTCTTGATGAAAATGTGAGGTTGCCGGTAAAAGTAATGTACAAATCACCTCAAACTTTAGGAAAGGATCGTTTGGCTGCTGTTGTAGGAGCCAATTATCTCAAGCCTGGAAAAGATTTGTTGGTGATTGATGCCGGTACGGCCATAACATATGAAGTCGTTGAAGCTTCAGGAGCATATATTGGAGGAAATATTTCTCCAGGGATGAGTACTCGTTTTAAAGCGTTGCATACATTTACGAAGAAATTGCCTTTAGTCTCAGAACCAGATAAGGTTTCGCTAATTGGAAACAATACCGAAACAGCTATTCAGGCAGGGGTTATTAATGGTATAATTTTCGAAATGGATGGCTATATTGATTCATTAAGGATAAAATATCCCTCTCTTTTGGTTTTTTTAACGGGAGGGCATTCTTTTTATTTTGAAAGGAAACTAAAAAACGCGAACTTTGCAGACATTAATTTAGTGTTGACAGGATTAAATAGAATCTTAGAATATAATGTTGAAAATTAAAAGGATATTTTTAGTTAGTATTTGTATTCTTTCTCAATTGTCGTTGTTCGCGCAGAACAATACAAACTCTCCCTACACTCGGTTTGGGTATGGAGAATTGGCAGACCGCTCTTTTGGGGCTGGCCGGGCTATGGGAGGAATTGGATATGGGTTGCGGTCTTCAAAGCAGATTAACCCTCTAAATCCAGCGTCTTATACGAGTATTGACTCGATGACTTTTATTTTTGATTTTGGAGCTTCAGCCCAGCTGTCGTGGTTTAACGACGGGACTAATAAGCAAAGTAATTATAACGGTAATATCGAATACCTGGCAATGCAGTTTCCTATTCACAAACGTGTGGCGATGAGCTTAGGCGTTTTGCCATATTCGTATGTAGGTTATGATTTCGGTGCTGTAAAACAAGCCGAAGATTCTGATATGGATTATATCGAGAATTTTGTTGGTACCGGAGGATTAAACGAAGTGTATGCTGGTTTGTCTATAGATGTATGGAAGAAGAGACTTTCAGTTGGAGCAAATGTTGGTTACTTTTTTGGTAATATAACCCATCAACGCAATTTGTCTTTTGGCTCAGGTTCCGAGGCTTATGCTGTGTATCGTGAACAAAAATTGGATGTGAGAGATATTAAACTTGATTTTGGATTGCAGTACACTCATCCACTGAGTCTGAAAGAAAGTCTGAATTTTGGTGTGGTATTTGCACCGTCAAATCATCTTAATACAACGTCTTATGATGTTAATTCATATAGCAATGTTGTTGAGTCAGATACTATTACGGGACAAAGCTTTGATATTCCAAGTTCATTTGGAGCTGGTATTACTTACGTGAAAAAGGATAAACTAACTCTTGGTGGTGATTTTTTATACCAAAGTTGGGATAAAGCAAAGTTCTTCGATAAGTCAAATGAATTTAAAAATAGAATTCGGATTGCTTTAGGTGGAGAATTTATTCCGGGATATGCAGAGAAAAATTTCTTAAGTAGAATGTCTTATAGAGGTGGGGTTCATTATAGTAATTCTTATTTAAATATAAATGGAAATGGCTATAAAGAATATGGTGCAAGTGTTGGTTTCGGTTTACCTTTGGTTGATGGCAGATCTATTGTCAATCTGTCTGTAGAATATGTTAAGATTAAACCGGAATTAAAGACGATGATTGATGAACAGTATTTGCGTTTTACTGTTAATTATACATTTAACGAACGTTGGTTCTTTAAGTGGAAGTTGGATTAAGAAGTTGTTAACATTAATTAAAAAGAGATATGAAGATCAAAGTGTTATTGCTTGCTATCGGATGCTCAATAGGAGCATTTGGTGCCTATGCGCAGAAGGGAGTAGATAATGGTACGCAGTTCGGATCTGGAGAAGACAGCGTTCGTTGCATTACCAATATCAGTCTGTTTATTCCTTACGCAAAAGCCGGGAACTTTAAGGACGCATACGAATTTTGGAAAATAACGTATGATGAATGTCCTGCTGCTACAAAGGATATTTATTTGTATGGTGTGCGTATTGTTGGTTGGCAGATTGAAAATGAAAAAGATCCTGCAAAGAAAGCCGCGTTAATTAATAATCTGATGGCTGTATACGATCAGCGTGTTAAGTACTTCGGAAATGATGCCAGATATGGAAAAGACTGGATTGTTTCACGTAAAGCGCAGGATTATATCCAATACATGGGAGAGAAAGCTGATCCTAAGGTTTTGTACGCATGGTTAGGCGAAATTGTTAATGAGTATAAAGAAAAATCAGAAGCTCTTGCTGTTTCTTACTACATGTTTTCTTCTCATCAGCAATTACTGAAGGATCCTAATTTCAAAGAACAGTATATTCAGGATTATTTAAAAAGTTCAGCTATTTTTGATACGCAGCTTGCTGCCGCCAAAGCTGCAGGAAACGAAAAGGAGATTGGTAATCTTACTACAATGAAGGCAGGTATCGATAATGGTTTTGCAAATAGTGGTGCTGCTGATTGTGCTACATTGCAGAATATGTTTGCCGCCAAAGTTGAAGCGAATAAAACAGATTTGAATTATCTGAAAGAAACAATTTCTCTGCTACGTCGTGTTCGTTGTCAGGATGTTGATGTTTATTTTGCTGCATCGGGTTATGCTCACAAGATTGAACCAACTGCAGAATCTGCTATGGGATTGGGAAAACAAGCTGTAAAAAATAAAGATTTCGATACGGCTGTTAGATTCTTTGAAGAGTCTGCCAAAATGGAAACAGACGCCGCATCTAAAGCTGATATCTATTACATGATTGCCTTGATTTCATTTGATCAGAATAGCTATTCAAAGGCTAGACAGTATTGTATGAAATCTTTAGATATGAAGCCTAATAATGGAGCTCCTTATTTGTTGATTGGTAAGATGTATGCCGCAACGGCCAAGAGCGTTTACCCAAATGACGGTGTGTTGGCAAGGGCTGTTTACTACGCAGCAGTTGATAAGTTTGAAAAAGCAAGACAGGTAGACCCAAGTTGTGCTGATGAAGCTAATTCATTAATTGGATCATATAGAGCTCATTTCCCTTCAACAGAGGAAGTGTTTATGCACCCGGATCTTGAAAAAGGTCAAGCTATCACAATTGGTGGATGGATTGGTGAGCAAACCAGAGTTCGTTAAAACATGATTATCTCTCATCTTAAATTTGAGTCGAATCATAAAGGCATAACAGCTACTATTTTGGTAGCTGTTATGTTTCTTTTATTTATAACAGCCTGCGAAAAAAAGAAAAAAGATGTTGTAAGGGTAGCCTTTGATCCTGAAAAATCTTATACGATGAAGGCTTTGGATGTGTCAACATTGATTTCTGATTCAGGTATTACGCGGTATAGACTTAATACTAAAAAATGGCTCGTTTTTGGAAAGTCGGCAGAATCTCATTGGTATTTTCCCAATGGGGTGTATGTCGAGAAATTTGATACTCTTTTTAGAACTGAGGCGAGTATTAAAGCCGATACGGCTTATTTTTATGACAAAAAAGGGTTATGGAAACTTATTGGAAATGTAGAAGTTTCCAGCCTCTCTGGTGAACATTTTGAGACATCCTTGCTTTTTTGGGACCAACGTTCGCAAAAAGTTTACTCGGATAAGTTTATGAGAATTCAACAAGCAGAACGGGTTATTACAGGTATCGGTTTCGAATCCGATCAGAGTATGACTCAATATAAAATATTTAATCCGCAGGGGATCTTTCCTGTATCAGAATCGAGACAAGATACAATTAAGCAAGATTCTACAAAGTAGGGTTTTATGAATATGTTAACCTATATAATCATTTCTCTCTTATTTGCAGCCTTTTTTTCTGGAATGGAAATTGCTTTCATTTCATCAAATAAATTGCGTTTCGAATTAGATAAAAGGAATCGGAATCTTATTAATCTTATTTTGGATTTTTTTTACCGGAATCCTAACGATTTTATTTCTACCATGTTTGTCGGCTATTATGTTGCATTGGTTGTCTGTGTTATCCAGTTATCTCTTTTTCTGAAACCATTTATTTATTTATATGCAATAGATCATACTACTTCTATTGCTATACAGGCTTTTTTTGCTACAATATTAATTTTGTTTTTTGTTGAATTTTTACCTAAGACGATTTTTAAAAATAATCCGAATCTTTACCTGAAATTCTTTTCTATTCCTCTATTATTAGTGTATATTGTTTTATTCCCTGTTTCAAAAATAGTGACAATGCTTTCGTTTGCTATTTTATCAGTTGCCGGAATCAAACAACTGAAAGGATCACAGGCTCATTCTTTTGGAAAGGTAGATTTGGATTACTTTATACAGCAAAGGTTAGATGATTCTCCTCAGAAAGCTGATATAGAATCTGACGTGAAAATTTTTCAGAATGCTCTTGACTTTTCTAAAGTACGTTTAAGAGATTGTATTGTTCCCCGTACTGAGGTTGTCGCATGCGACAAAACAACTTCTTTAGAAGAATTGAAAACTAAATTTATTGAGACTGGCTATTCCAAGATACTTGTTTATGAAGATAATATTGATGGAGTAATAGGATATATTCATTCATCAGAATTATTTGCTAATCTTAAAGATTGGACAACGCATATTATTCCTGTACCAATTGTTCCGGAAAATATGACTGCCAACAAACTAATGAAATTGCTTTTACAGGAAAAACGAAGTATTGCTGTTGTAGTTGACGAATTTGGTGGTACTTCAGGAATAGTGACTTTTGAAGACTTGGTGGAGGAAATATTTGGCGAAATTGAAGATGAACACGATGTTCAATCGCTTATAGCAAAGCAGCTCGGTGAAAATGAATACTTGCTTTCGGGACGGATGGAAATAGATTCTCTTAATGAAAAATTTGGATTAGAATTGCCCGAATCGGATGATTATATAACAATTGCAGGTTATATATTGCATAATTATCAAAAATTTCCGAAGGTTAACGATGTAATAGATATAGGACATTATAGTATGAAGATACTGAAAGTAACTTCGACTAAAATTGAACTTGTTCGCATGAAAGTGATTGATTAGTGAAAAAAAGTTGCATTATATGCATGTTAATCCTCTTTTGTTTGTATCTTCGTGCCCGTTAACTGTAAAATATAAACTTTTAAATAAATAAAGATAAATGGCTACGCTGGAAAAAATTAGAAGCAAAGCAGGACTGTTGGTACTCGTAGTAGGGCTTGCATTGTTCGCTTTTATTATTGGTGACTTTTTAAACTCCGGATCTACTTATTTTAAACAATCTCAGGAAAAGGTTGCTGAAATTAATGGAGAAGTAATTAAAATTCAGGATTATCAGGCTCGTGTCGACGAGATGTCTGAGGTTTATAAAATGCAGTCCGGTAGTACCAGTTTACCTGAAGAGTATATGACTCAGATTCGTGAGTCAGTTTTTGATGCAATGGTACGTGAAATTGTTTTAGGAGAAGAATTAAACGATTTAGGTATAGTTGTATCTCCGGAAGAACTTTTTGATATGGTTCAGGGAGAAAATATTTCACCAATGATTCAACAAATGCAAATGTTTGTAAATCCGGAAACCGGAGCTTTTGACAAACCTGCATTGCTTAACTTCCTGAAAACAATAAATGACCCGAAAGTTGCAAGTTATCCCGCAGACCAACAGGCACAGCTTGCTCAGGCAAAAAGTTTCTGGATGTTTTGGGAGAAGAATATTAAACAACAACGTTTAGAACAAAAATATACAACGTTATTAAGTAAGGCAATTACTGCTAACGTAATTGACGCCAAAGAAACTTTTAATGAATCGGCAGAAAGTTCGGATATTGTTTATGCGATGCAATCATATGCTTCAATTCCTGATTCAACAATTCAGGTTTCTGACAGCGAAATTGAAAAGCTTTACAATCAACGCAAATCAATTTACAAACAAAAGGCAAGCAAAGTTATAAAGTATGTTGCCGTTGATATTCGTCCGAGCAAAGAAGATTACGACAATGCGAATGCAGATATTGAAGCAATTAAAGCAGAATTCGCTACTTCAGCTAAAATTGATGATATAGTGAATGAGAATTCAGAAGTGCCTTATGTTGATGCGTTCTTTTCAGCAGCAGCATTTGATAATCAGCTTAAGGAGTTTGCAACAACAGCCGAAATTGGAGCTGTATATGGTCCTGCTTTTGAAGGAGACAAATACAGAATGTTTAAGTTAGTTGATAAGACAGTTGCTCCTGACTCTGTAAAAGTAAGTCATATTATGATTGCTAATGCTGGTAATGAAGCTGCGGCTACTTCATTGGCTGATAGCTTGATGAATGTTATAAAGAATGGTGGCAATTTTGCAGAAGTGGCTCAGAAATATTCGCAGGATCAATCAGCAAAGAAAGGCGGAGAGTTGGGTTGGTTTACTGAAGTTACTGCTTTAAGAGGAGTAAACGAAGATTTCAAGAAGGCTGTTTTCACAACACCTGTAAATGGAATTTCTATTGTTAAATCACAATACGGAGTTCATTTGGTAAAAGTAGACGACAGAACTGCCGTGGTTCCAAAATACAAGGTTGCTGATATCGATATGACGGTTTCGCCAAGTTCAAAAACTTACAGTAATATTTATAATGAACTGAATAAATATCTTTCTGCTAATTCTGATATTAAAAAGATGGATGAAACAGCAAAGAAAGCAGGGTACAGTATATTCTCTGATGTTACAATTACTGGTGCTGATCAAATGATCGGAACAATTAAGAACTCTCGTCAGGTAGTACGTTGGGCTTTCCAGAATGATAAAGAAGGTTCTGTTTCTGAAATCTTTGAATGCGAAGATAAATTTGTTATTGCAGCTGTACAGGAATCTCTTCCAGAAGGATATGCTCCGGTTAAAAAAGTGGCACCAGCATTGAAAGCTGAGTTAATCGCTCAAAAGAAAGGTGAAAAAATTGCTGCTGATTTGGTTGCCAAGAATATTTCATCACTTGAAGGATATGCACAAGCAATGGGATCAAGAATTGATTCAGTTAAGTTTGTTAGCTTTGGTACCCGTCGGATTACTGGAATAGGTGTTGAACCTAAAGTGAATGCAGTAGTTGCAATGACCCCTGTTGGACAGTTAACTGCTCCGGTTAAAGGAAATAATGGAGTTTATGTATTGAAAGTTTATAATAAAACAAAGGATGCGAAAGTATATAATGAAGCAGAACAAATCAAGACAATTGATGCTGCTAATGCATATCGTTTCGGATTCCAGGCAGTTCAATCGTTAGTTAATAATGCTGAAGTTGTTGATAATCGTGTACGGTTTTATTAAATTTCAGTATTAATTATAGCTATTTGGCATTTGACTTGAAAGCAGATGTTCTTCCTAAACGAAGGACATCTGCTTTTTTTTTATCTTTGCAAAAAAAAATATAGAAAGTAAATAGATATGGATGCAAAAAGAAGATTATTAGGAATGACATTGAAAGAGCTCAAAGATGTGGCTTCAGAATTTAGTCTTCCGGCTTATGCTTCGCAACAGATAGCAGATTGGTTATATAAAAAACGAGTGAAGTCTATCTCGGACATGACTAATATTTCTGCATCGAAAAGACTTTTACTTGAAAAAGTATATGAAGTTGGATTGATTGCTCCATCAGAGTCTATGAAGTCGGTTGATGGAACCATTAAATATCTATTTCCGGTTGCAGCAGGACGATTTGTTGAAGCTGTTTATATTCCAGATGAAGATAGGGCTACATTATGTGTTTCCTCTCAGATTGGGTGTAAAATGAATTGTTCATTTTGCATGACTGGTCGTCAGGGCTTTAATGGAAATCTCACATCCTCGGATATTCTTAATCAGATACAGGCTATACCCGAATTTGATTCTTTAACCAATATCGTTTTTATGGGTATGGGAGAACCACTTGACAATGTGGATGAATTATTTAAAGCTCTAGAGATTCTAACGTCTTCTTATGGATATGGTTGGAGTCCAAAACGAATTACAGTTTCAACCATTGGTGTTGCTAAAGGTCTCGAACGTTTTCTTGCTGAAAGTGATTGTCACCTTGCAGTGAGTATGCACACTCCTTTTCCTTCTGAACGATTGTCAATTATGCCTGTAGAAAAGGCCTTTCCAATAAAAGAAGTAATTGATAAAATTAAACAGCATGATTTTACTCATCAACGCAGAGTGTCATTTGAGTACATAATGTTTGATGGTTTAAATGATGATTTAAAACATGCAGAAGGAGTCGCAAAACTTGTTGCAGGACTCTCTTGTAGAATTAATCTGATTCGTTTTCATGCTATTCCGGACTCCCCGCTTAAAAGTTCAAATACAGCTAATATGAATGCTTTTCGTGATGCTTTGACAAAAAAAGGAATAGTTTGTACAATTCGTTCGTCCAGAGGGGAAGATATTTTTGCTGCGTGCGGTATGTTGTCTACAGCAAAAAAAGAGCAAAAGCTTTAAAAAACTTACGCTTCTTACAAAAAAAATATATCTTTGTTGAATTAATAAATTAATGCATATGAAAACGATTTCCTTGTTTTTCAGTATGATGTTGCTCGTCATATGTATGAGTGCCTGTAAAGGAGGTCCAACTGTATCTAAAGCTACGGGTTCACCTGGAGATTTAATAGTTGTAATGGAAAAGGCTTCATGGACTGGTCCTGCGGGTCTTGCTTTAAAAGATTTACTTTCGTCAGATGTTCCGGGATTAACACAGCCAGAACCAGTTATGAATGTTTCTTATACGGAACCAAAGCATTTTGATAGAATGTTTCAGATGGTTAGAAATATACTTGTGGTCGAGATCGATCCAACTATGTATACAAAAGCTACGATGAAATATTCTGAAGACAGATGGGCTCGGGGCCAGGTGATTCTGAAATTGCAGGCACCGGATGCCGCATCTCTCGAATTATATATAACTAATAATGGAAAATCAATAATTGATTTTTTTGTAAAAACCGAACTAAACAGATCTATTAAATTGTTGGATAAAACATATAGTAGTTATGCCTTTAATAAAGTCAAAGAAATCTTTGATGTTGAACTAAAAGCTCCGGAATCAATGAAATATTACAAAGATACAACTGATTTCTTTTGGACCTCAAATAATTCAGGAGAAGGCAGGCGTGATATTATCATCTATTCATTTCCCTATACGGATAAAAATACTTTTACAAAAGAGTACCTTTTGGAAAAACGTGATTCAGTTTTAAAAGCAAACATTCCGGGCTCCTTTGAGAATTCATATATGACTACAGAAACTCGGTTTGGAGTTAATTATAATCCAATCACGGTTAAAGGTAAGTATTGTGCAGAAATACGAGGTCTCTGGAAAATGGTTGGAGATATGATGGGCGGTCCTTTTGTTAGTCATGCCCGTTTAGATGAGACGAATCAGCGTGTTGTAGTGGTTGAAGGATTTGTTTATGCACCAGAAAAAGATAAAAGGAATTTAATACGTCAGGTTGAAGCTTCTTTATATACATTGAAGTTACCTGGTGAGTTTGACCAGAAATCAGAAGAACCGATACAAACGGAAGTTGAGTAATTAATACTGAAATAAGATGGAAGAAAGATTGATCAGAGTGGGTATTACGCATGGTGATATTAATGGAATAGGTTATGAGGTGATTTTAAAAACCTTTTCCGATTTACGGATAGCTGATCTATGTACGCCTATAATTTATGGTTCTTCAAAAATTGCGGCTTATCACCGTAAGGCTCTCGATTTACAACCTGTTAATATTAGCATTATTAGTCAGGCTGAAGAGGCTGGACTAAACCGGATTAATATCATTAATTGTGCAGATGAAGAAGCAAAGGTTGAGTTGGGTAAGTCAACAACCATAGCCGGAGAAGCTGCATTTAAAGCCCTTGAAGCCGCGGTTAACGATTTAAAAAGAGGTGTAATTGATGTTCTTGTTACAGCACCGATAAACAAACACAATATACAGAACGATCAGTTTCATTTTCCAGGTCATACCGAATACCTTGAAGAGGCATTTGGCGGACCAGGAAAGAAAGCTCTTATGATATTAATGAGCAACAACCTTCGCGTAGCATTGGTTACAGGACATGTTCCTCTTTCTGAAGTAGCGGCATTAATTACAAAAGAAGATATAAAGGCTAAGCTTTCTATATTTAATCAGTCCTTGAAGCAAGATTTTGGAATTGTGAAACCAAGGATAGCTGTTTTATCTTTAAATCCTCATGCAGGCGATGCCGGACTTCTTGGTAAGGAAGAAGAAATGATTATTATTCCGGCTATGGAAGAAATGGATAAGCAAGGTGTATTAACATTTGGACCTTATCCTGCCGACGGATTCTTTGGTTCTCAGAATTATGATAAATTTGATGGTATTCTGGCCATGTATCACGATCAGGGTCTTGCTCCTTTTAAAGCATTGGCTATGGAAGAAGGAGTAAATTACACTGCAGGATTACCAATTGTCAGAACTTCTCCTGCTCATGGAACAGCCTATGATATCGCAGGACAGAATATAGCATCGGAAGATTCGTTCCGTCAGGCTTTGTATACTGCGTTGGATATTTATCGTTGCAGAAAATTTTATAGAGAAGCTACTTCTAATCCGTTAAGAAAGCAATATTTTGACAAGGGAGGAGATAATGAAAAGCTGGACTTGACAAAAGAAGACGTTGTTGACAGTATTTAATTGCATACAAAAATAAAATTGACCGGTGTAGTAAACGAAATTTTCTATACCGGTTTTTTATTAGTTAAAAATAAGATTTGTTTTTTGTGGTGTTTTATAAATTGGTCTGAATCATGTATTAATTAGCTTTTTTTTAGGTAAACTTTTTTTCATAGGAAAAGTTTGTGTAAGTTTGTGCTTCAAAAAACGTTAGAATTGGTATGTTTAAAAATAAAACTATAGTCTACACTTCAGGAACATTTGATATGTTTCATTATAATCACCTCAGAATGATTAACTATGCCAGAAGTCTGGCAGATATTTTAATTGTTGGAGTCAGTACAGATGAACTTGTGTCGTCTTATAAGCCTCATCCAATTATTCCATTTACTGAACGCTTGCAAATTATAGAAGCTCTTAAAACACCTGATATTGTTATACCTCAACATTCGTTGGATCATAGTGAAATCGTGAAAAAGCTGAATATAGATGCATTTGTAGTTGGAGACGACTGGTTCGGTAAGTACGATTACCTGGAAGATCTTGGAGTTCAGGTCTTTTATTTTCCGTATGGAACCGGGGTTTCTTCTTCAAATTTAAAAAAGACTATACACGACAGCTACGAGGCTAATTTACATTCGCAGCAAAAAGCCAAACCGGTAACTGTAAAGCACGAAAAAGAATAGTACTATATATATGGATAAATATGTTCTGATTACCGGGGGTACAAAAGGCATAGGTAAAGCAGTCGCTTTTTGTCTGGCAGCTTCCGGGTATGATTTGCTTTTAACGTATTCTTCTGATTTTCAAGTGGCCGAAGAAACCAGGAAAGAGCTACTTGGTAAGTTTGATGTCGATGTACGCATTTTAAAAGCAGATATTACGAATTTCAAATCTATTTCCATTATTGAAGATTATCTTGAAGAACAGTCTCTGGAGTTGTTCTCTGTTGTCTTTAATGCAGGACTGACTTGTCGTGATTCTTTTGAACAACTTTCTTTTACAGCATGGGAAGAGGTTTTTTTTGCAAATGTACATTTCCCGGTTTTTCTGATGCAACGGATTGTGTCAAAAATGCGTAAAGGCGGATGTGTTGTGTTTACAGGTTCATTAATGGGAATCGAGCCTCATTCTGTTTCTCTGGCATATGGCGTTTCAAAATCGGCTGTCCATGCATTAGTGAAAAATATGGTTAAGTTTTTTGTTCCATACGATTTACGTGTAAATGCAGTAGCTCCGGGGTTCGTAGATACTGAATGGCAGCTAAACAAACCAGAAGAAATACGTCGGAACATTGAACGAAAAGTATCGTTGGGCCGTTTCTGCCACCCTGATGAATTAGCTGAAGTATATAAAATGTTGATTGAGAATAATTATTTTAATGGAGAGATAGTCGTCTGTGATGGCGGCTATTCTTATAAATAAAGGCCAAATGAACGATTTAAATAAAAAAGAATACGAAGCCTCGTTAAAGTCAATTGAGACAGAAAATAAGATCGACCGGATTTTTTACCGTCCTTTAGGTTTCCGGATAGCCCAAATGTTGAGAAACACGGGTATTACTCCCAATATGGTTACTATCTTATCCATCTTTGTTGGAGTAGGTGCCGGATACATGTTTTATTTTGATAATATCATTTATACAATTTGTGGAATTTTATTATTGATTTTTGCCAATATCCTGGATTGTGTCGATGGCCAGCTGGCCCGATTAACAGGAATAAAATCTGCCATTGGTCGTATTCTTGATGGTTTTGCCGGAGATCTTTGGTTTGCATCAATTTATATAGGTTTTTCTTTACGCCTGATGAATGAATATGGTACTCCCTGGTTTTTTGTTTTAGCCCTATTGTCGGGTATTTCTCATCTGGTTCAGGCAAATATTACAGATTATTATAAGACATTACATCTTTTTTTTCTTAGTAAGGAAAAGGGTGCTGAGTTTCAGACACATGATCAGGTAATAGCAAATTACGCTAAAATGAAGCCTGGTATTGATAAATTTTTCTTTTTCTTTTATAAGGGATATACGTTGATGCAGGAAAATGTTACACCTGTCCTTCAGCGTTTATTGAGTAGTCTAAGGGATCAGTATCAGGATGATATACCAGAATCTATCCGACTGAATTTTAGAAAGAAAAGTAGAGACTTGATGCGTTATATAGATTTACTTACATTCAATGGTCGTACTATAGTCATGTTTATCGTTGTATTAACAGGAGAAGTTTGGGCTTA
>JAGPJL010000054.1 GCA_018054455.1 Parabacteroides sp. | reverse complement strand
CAAAAAAAAAGATTCTCAGGTATAACCTAAGAATCTTTTATATGTTGCGGAGGCAAGACTCGAACTTACGACCTTTGGGTTATGAGCCCAACGAGCTACCACTGCTCCACTCCGCGATATGTTTGTTATTTGATAACGGGTGCAAAGGTATTGAATATTCTTTGCAAAACAAATTAATTGCAAGTTTTTTTTAATATCCTTGGTAAATACAATCTTTTTTAGGTACTTTGCGCACAGTTTCAACAAAAATGTGCAATACGATGCCGATTACAGTTTCAAAAACACGTGACATGTTAGTGGATGTGGCCAGACAATTGTTTGCTCGCTCAGGAGTAGACAATACGACAATGAATGATATTGCACAAGCATCTCGCAAAGGAAGACGTACGTTATATACGTATTTCAAGAGTAAGAACGAGATTTATATGGCTGTGGTTGAGTCTGAACTGTCTACTCTTTACAAAACATTACTGAATGTTGCAAGTAAAGATATTCCTGCCGACGAGAAAATGATTACGTTTATTTATACTCGTTTGGATGCTATCAAAGCGTTGGTGTTCCGGAACGGAACGCTTAAAGCAACTTTCTTTAGAGATATATGGAGAGTTGAAAAGGTTCGAAAGAACTTCGATATACGGGAAACGGAGATTATCGAAGGAATTCTTAATGAAGGTGTATCCCAGGGTATATTTCAAATGCCCGATACTCATATCACAGCCGTTGTTCTTCATCATGCGTTTAAAGGACTCGAAGTTCCATATATCAGAGGATTAATGGGAGATAACGTATCACAACGCTTGAAACGCAAGGATAATGTGATGAATCTAATTTTTAATGGTATTAAGATAAAGTAAACTAAGGAACATGTTTATTAATGCAACTGGGTTTTATGTGCCCGAAGAGAGGGTAGATAATTCATATTTTTACAAGGTTAATGGATTAACAAGTGAGTGGATATATCAGCGTACAGGTATTCTTACGCGCTCAAAGGCAAAACCGGAGGAGAATGTTACAACGATGGGAATGGAGGCTGTTAAAAATGCCTTACCAAAATTGCCATACGATATTACAGAAGTCGACTTAATCATTTCGGCCTCTTATTCTCCTTACGACACAGTTGCGACTACGGGACACGTAGCACAACAGGCGTTCAATATTCAAAATGCAAAAGTATTGTATCTTTCTTCTGCTTGTTCTTCATTTATTAATGCTCTTGAGGTTGTTGAAGGTTACTTTGCCATGGGTAAAGCAACAAAGGCATTGATTATTTCTGCCGATAAGAACTCGGCTTACAGCAATGAGCACGATCCAAAAGCCGGTCACCTGTGGGGTGATGCTGCCGCTGCTTTTTTTATTTCAAAAGAAGCCGTAACAGAAAAAGATCCTAAGATTTTGGAAATATATACCGAAGGATTGGGACATATTGGAAATGGCCCCGAAGGGGTTATGCTTCGTCCTTATGATGGCGGTATATCCATGCCTCACGGTAAGGATGTATTTATTCAGGCATGTACTTATATGCCTAAGAATGCAACTTATTTGTTGGGACGGAACGGGTACACGGTTAATGATCTTACGTATTTTATTGGACATCAGGCAAACATGCGTATTATGTCCAATATTGCAAGACAACTCGATATTCCGGAAGAGAAGCTTCTTACCAATATAGAGGAACTTGGAAATACAGGATCTGTAAGTACGGCATTAGTTTATGCCCAGAACGATGCGGATTTTAAAGCAGGAGACTTAATTGTTCTTACTGTTTTTGGTGGAGGATACTCTGCCGGCTCATGTCTGATAAAATGTTAAATATATAAATTAAACCGTTATGAAATTATTGGAAGGTAAAGTAGCTATCGTTACCGGTGCTGCTCGTGGTATTGGAAAAGCCATTGCATTGAAATTTGCTGCAGAAGGTGCTTCAATCGCATTTACAGACTTAGTAATTGACGAGAATGTTCTGGCAACTGAAAAAGAAATTGCTGCATTAGGTGTTAAAGTAAAGGGATATGCTTCTAATGCTGCGAACTTTGAAGATACACACAATGTGGTTGCTGAAATTGTTAAGGACTTCGGACGTGTGGATGTGCTTGTTAACAATGCCGGTATTACCCGCGACGGATTAATGATGCGTATGACCGAACAACAATGGGATATGGTGATTAACGTAAACCTAAAGTCTGCCTTCAATTTTGTTCATGCCATTACCCCGGTTATGATGAAACAAAAAGCAGGAAGTATTATTAATATGAGCTCTGTTGTTGGTGTTTCAGGAAATGCCGGACAGTGTAACTATTCGGCTTCTAAGGCGGGAATGATTGGTTTGGCTAAGAGTATAGCTAAAGAAGTAGGTTCTCGTGGTATCCGCGCTAACTGTATTGCTCCGGGATTCATCATTACAGATATGACTGCAGCCTTGACTGAAGAAGTAAAAGCAGAATGGGCTAAAAGTATTCCTCTTCGTCGCGGCGGTACGCCCGAGGATGTGGCTAATGTAGCTACGTTCCTGGCTTCCGACTTGTCTTCTTATGTAAGTGGTCAGGTCATCCATTGTTGCGGTGGAATGAATATGTAATATGGAAGTAATTTACGAAGATAATCATCTGATTGCTGTAAATAAAACCTGTCGGGAAATCGTTCAGGGAGATAAAACAGGGGATACACCACTTTCTGACATGCTTAAAGTATGGATTAAAGAAAAGTATTGTAAGCCTGGAAATGTCTTCGTGGGTGTTGCTCATCGGTTGGATCGTCCGGTGTCGGGTTTGGTGCTGTTTGCCAAAACAAGCAAGGCGCTTGCCAGACTAAACGAAATGTTTCGAACCGGCGAAATAAAGAAGACCTATTGGGCCATTGTTAAAAATTGCCCCCCAACCGAAGAGGGTACATTGGAACATTGGTTAGTTAGGAACGAAAAGCAAAATAAAAGTTATGCTTATGCCGAAGAGAAACCAGAAGCTAAGAAGGCTATTTTGCATTACAAGCTCCTAGCTAAATCGGATAATTATTACTTGTTGGAGATTGATTTAAAAACCGGTCGCCATCACCAGATAAGGTGTCAGTTGGCCAAGATGGGTTGTCCGATTAAAGGCGATTTGAAATATGGATCCGAACGGTCAAATAAGGATGGAGGAATAAGTCTACACGCCAGAAAGGCACAATTTATTCATCCGGTATCCAAGCAACCTATCGAGATTATTGCAGCTGTTCCCGATGATTCGCTTTGGAAAGGTATTACAGCATCATTATCAGATTAAAATAAAAAGAGGATTCCTAAGTAAAGGAATCCTCTTTTTGTATCTATTTATTTGTACAAGCAATTGTTTGCCTTTTAATTTATCTTGCTCTCCCCCTGGTAAGTTTGTTGAAGCGAGTCCAGAGAATAATTCCCAGTAATGTTAAACTCAAAGGAAAGCCACACCATACGCCGATAGCTCCCCATTTGAAAACAAACCCACAAATATATCCGATGGGCAATGCAATACAAAAGTGACAAACAAAGGCCATCCATGCCATATACCTGACATCAGCTATACCTCGTAAAGCATTGGCAAAAAGTATTTGAAGTCCATCTCCAAACTGATAAATTATAACAGGATACATTAATAGCGCGGCAAGTTCCACAACAGCTATATCCGAAGTAAAAAGGTATCCGATTGAGTTACGAACCGCAAACAAAAAGAAAACCACCAGTAAGGCAGTAGCCAGTATTAAATGTAGCCCGGCAAAGGATGCGTGTCGTACATTCTTCCAGTCGTCCTGTCCTCTGAAATTGCTGACTCTGATAGTTATGGCTGCCGCAATCCCATAATAGACCATAAATCCGAGGGTAGTAACAACCCCAACCACCTGATGAGCCGCCAAAGCCGTTTTGCCAAGCCATCCCATCATTATTACACTTAAACTGAAAGAGGCTGTTTCCACGCCCAACTGTAAAGCCACAGGAAACCCCATCCGCACCAGCCAGGAAATAGTCAGCTTGTTTATCTTCCCGGTTTTGAAACCTATTCTAAATTTTTGAAACCGTGAATGTCGCGCAAAGATGCATGCAAAAATAATAACCGCCGCGATACGGCTTATAAGTGTCGAAATACCTGCCCCGGTTAGTCCCAGTTCAGGAGCTCCCAGTTTTCCGTAAATCAGGATGTAGTTTCCTATGATGTTCAGTAGATTTGTTCCAAGCATAATCCACATAGGGGTCATCGTATCGGTTGTACCATCGCTGAACTGTTTAAAGGAATTGAACAACATAACAAACAGAATAGAAATCAGATTCAATACATAATAAGGGATAATGTAAGGCATCAGCTCTTCCGGTTGGTTCAATACACCGATATTCAGTAGCAGCATAAGCATGCAAAGGCTTATAAGCACTCCGATAATCAAGTTGATTACAATACTGTTCTTGAAAGTTTCGGCCGATTTATCAAAATCCCTTTTTGCAAACATTTCGCCAATAATAGGAGTGAGGCCGTAAGCGAATCCCATTCCAAAGATAAAGGCAAGATTAAAGAAATTGTTTACAAACGAAGCAGCAGCCAATTCGTCAGCGCTGTGTTGCCCCACCATGATATTGTCTGCAAATCCTACAAGAATAATCCCCAACTGCCCGAGCATGATGGGGATTCCAAGCTTTAAAGTATGTAAATAATGCTGCCTGTAGTTTGCAGGCAGCCTATTTGATAATTTCAAATCTGTTTATATTTATATAATTACAACTGATTCAATAATAACATTCTCGAGAGGCCGATCCGATGAATTGGTTTTTGTTCTTTGAATTTTATCAACAATGTCAAGACCTTCAGTTACTTCTCCATACACTGTATACTCGTTGTCCAGGAAAGGAACGCCTCCGACAGTAGTATAGGCAGTACATTGTTCGGGTGTGAAAACGGCTTCATTCTTTCTTTTCTCTGCTTCAATTTCAGTTTTACCGATAAGCGTATCACGCATAATAGCCAGACTATCTTTATCCCCGGTCTTATAATATTGCTTTATTATATCTTTGTTTTCAATTTGCAAACGATTGAAAATTGATTGTTTTAAGCGACTTTCTTTTTGCTTTTCAAGTTGTTTCAGTTCGGATTCAGAATAAATTTTCCCTGTAACAATATAGAACTGAGAAGCAGAGGATGCCTTTTCAGGATTTCCATCATCGCCTGTACGGGCAGCGCATAAAGCTCCAAGTTTATGAAAATAACGGGGGTATACAAATTCTGCGGGCACAGTATAGCCTAAATCACCGGCTCCCAACTGTTTGTTTATCGGTGCGTTTTTTGAAGTAACATCACCTCCCTGAATCATAAATCCCTTAATAACACGGTGAAAGAGTAATCCTTCGTATTGACCTTTTTTTACTAGTTTGATAAAATTGTCTCTGTGTAGAGGAGTTTCGTTATATAATTTTAATGTAATCGTTCCTAAATTCGTTTGCATACGAATTTGAGTTTCGGTTGTTTGCTGTTCCATGTTTACTTGTTTATTTATTTTTCGACAATTCTTATAGACTTAATCTTGATGTTTTTCAGCGGACGGTCTTTTTCGTTGGTTTGTACCAACTGCATTTCATCAACAATATTCTGACCTTTCACTACTTCGCCGAAAACTGTATACTTATTATCCAGATGAGGCGCGCCTCCTTCAACTTTATAAGCTTCTCGTTGCTCGGCGGTAAAAGTTATTCCTTCTTCTTTTTCTTTTTTATCCAGCTCCATGTCTGTAAAGAATTTTCCTGTTACAATATAGAACTGCGAGCTTGATGAAGCTCGTTCGGGATTCTCTTCGTCTCCTGTCCGCGCTGCACACAAAGCTCCGCGTTTATGGAAATATTTAGGGTAGACAATCTCTGCCGGAACAGTATATCCCAGATCGCCATTACCTAGCAGCGAATCGATCGGTGCATTTTTTGAAGTAACATCACCACCCTGAACCATAAACTGTTTGATAATGCGGTGGAATAGCAATCCATCGTAGCGTGATTCTTTAATAAGCTTGATGAAGTTATCCCTGTGCTGAGGGGTTTCATTGTAAAGCTTCACCTTGATTTTGCCCATATCGGTATCAATTTGAACCAGCGTTTCCTTTTCCTGTCCGACTGCAGTGTAAATGCTTAAGAAAGAAAAACATAAGAATAATGAAATCACTATTTTTTTCATAGATTTACTTATTTTTTGCTAACAAAGATAATTATTTGTCATTGAATTAGTAGAATGAATAGAATATATTAACTATGTTTGTTTCAATAACCGGATATTATTATTAAAACAACTACAATAGTTTAATTTATGAAAAAGATTTTAACTGCTTTAATGCTAGCGACTTTTCTTCCATTATTTGCTCAGCACAATGCTTCTCTCCGAATTTATCCCGATAGGGGAGACCAAACAATTAGCAAACACATTTATGGTCAGTTTGCCGAACATCTTGGTTCTTGTATTTATGGAGGCCTTTGGGTTGGAGAAAAATCTGATATCCCTAATACGAAAGGATATCGTACAGATGTTCTTAACGCGTTGAAAAAAATACACATACCCAACCTTCGCTGGCCAGGCGGATGTTTTGCCGACGAATATCATTGGATGGATGGCATCGGTCCGCTTGAAAATCGGCCAAAGATGGTTAACAATAACTGGGGAGGAACCATTGAAGATAATAGTTTTGGTACGCACGAATTTTTAAATCTCTGCGAATTGTTGGGTTGCGAACCTTATGTAAGTGCCAATGTAGGGAGTGGAAGCGTTGAAGAAATGGCGAAGTGGGTAGAATATATTACTTCGGAAGGTGATAGCCCCATGGCTAATCTACGTAGAAAAAATGGCAGAGACAAGGCTTGGAATGTGAAGTTCTGGGGAGTTGGAAACGAAAGCTGGGGATGTGGCGGAAGCATGCGCCCCGAATATTATTCTGATTTGTATCGCCGTTATTCAACCTATTGCCGGAATTATGATGGAAATAAATTGTTTAAAATTGCCAGTGGCGCCAGCGATTATGATTATAGCTGGACGGAAACTTTAATGAAACAAGTGGGAGGACGGATGGATGGTCTTTCTCTTCATTATTATACCGTAACCGGATGGGACGGGAGTAAAGGTTCTGCTACAGAGTTTAATAAAGATGATTTTTACTGGACCATGGGAAAATGCCTTGAGATAGAAGATGTTGTGAAAAAACATATAGCTATCATGGATAAGTACGATCCTAAAAAGAATATAGGACTGATGGTTGATGAGTGGGGAACCTGGTGGGATGAAGAACCGGGTACAGTAAGAGGTCATTTGTTCCAGCAGAATACAATGCGTGATGCAATGGTTGCTGCTTTATCGCTCAACGTGTTTCATAAATATACAGATCGCATAAAAATGACCAATATTGCTCAGGTTGTTAATGTGCTGCAGTCTATGATTCTTACGAAAGGAAAACAAATGGTATTAACTCCTACCTATTACGTTTTCGAAATGTATAGTGTGCATCAGGATGCAACCTATCTGCCTATGGATATTATTTGTAACAAGGTAAAGGTACGCGATAACAGAGAAGTTCCATTGCTTAGCGCCACTGCATCGAAGGATAAATCCGGAACGATTCATATCTCTTTGGCAAATGTTGATGTCGATCAACCGCAAGAGGTGACTTTCGGTCTGCAAGATTTCCGCGTTTCTTCAGTGACAGGTCGTATTTTGTCCTCTTTACATATAAATGACTATAATACCTTTGATAACCCATCTGTTGTATTGGTAAAAGATTTTAAGGAAATTAAAATGGAAAAGGGCTCCGTAAAGGTTGTTATTCCTGCAGGGGCAATTGTAACTCTGGAAGTAAAATAGTATCAGTCTGGTGTAAGTCCATGTTGTCGATTGCTAATAAAATGTTTCTAATAAGGTAGAAAAAGTATTTTTTATATACCTTTGCATCGATAATTTTGGACATCACTTTAAAAATTAATATTTCAATGAAACCTACTTTATTTGTTCTTGCTGCCGGCATGGGCAGCCGTTACGGCGGATTAAAACAACTAGACGGACTGGGTCCCAATGGTGAAACGATCATGGATTATTCTATCTATGACGCCATTCGTGGAGGATTCGGTAAATTAGTTTTTGTTATCCGTAAAACGTTTGAAAAAGATTTTCGTGAGAAAATTATTTCAAAATATGAAAACCATATTCCTGTTGAAGTGGTATTTCAGGAACTTGATAACCTGCCTGCAGGTTTTACATGTCCTGAAGGTCGTGAAAAGCCATGGGGTACAAATCATGCAGTTTTGATGGGCAAAGATGTGATTAAAGAACCATTTGCCGTAATTAATGCTGATGATTTCTATGGTCGCGATAGCTTTGAAGTTCTTGGTAAAGAACTTTCGGCGATGACAGGAAAACAAAATGAATATTGCATGGTGGGTTACCGCGTGGGAAATACATTGAGCGAAAGCGGATCTGTAGCCCGTGGTGTTTGCGGAACGAATGCCGATGGTTTTCTTACCACAGTTGTTGAACGTACTGCTATCGAGCGGATCGATGGTAAGGTTCAGTTTAAAGACGAAAACAATGAAGTGGTAACTATTGCAGACAACACTCCTGTTTCAATGAATATGTGGGGATTCACTCCCGATTATTTCAAGTATTCGGAAGATTTTTTTGCTGATTTCCTTACAAAGAATATGAGTAACCTGAAAAGTGAATATTTTATTCCTTTAATGGTTAATGAGCTTGTAAACAATGGTACAGCTACAGTGAAAGTCTTGGATACAACTTCAAAGTGGTTTGGTGTTACTTATGCCGACGATCGTCAAAGCGTGGTTGATAAAATTCAGGCTTTGGTTGAAGCTGGCGAATATCCTGCAAAGTTGTTCTAAATAAGAATATCCCTCATAGGGTCCTGCCGTTTGCATTCGTAGAACGGCGGGACTTTTTTAGTT
The DNA here is from genome assembly GCA_018054455.1 of Parabacteroides sp. Lineage (GTDB taxonomy): Bacteria > Bacteroidota > Bacteroidia > Bacteroidales > Tannerellaceae > Macellibacteroides. The sequence continues at coordinate 11,306 of JAGPJL010000054.1, read as the reverse complement.
ACTTCTCTTTTATTTTAATTCTTTTCTTAAAATCAGTAAATACAAAATGAAAAAGATGATTGCTCTTTCTCTGATTGCCGGACTGGTCTCCGCTGCAGGATGTACTACTCCTCCCAAGGACACATCAAAGGTTCCTGCTATTAATCTGGCAAACCTTGACACAACCGTTTCTCCTGGTAGTAATTTCTATCAGTATGCTTGCGGAGGATGGATTAAGCAAAACCCGTTAAAACCAGAGTATGCACGTTATGGCTCTTTTGATAAACTGAGGGAAGTGAATCAGGAACAGCTTAAGGATCTGATAGAATCTCTTGGTAAAGAGAAGCATGAGCCGGGAAGTGTTGCCAGTAAAATCGGAACATTCTATACAATGGGATTGGATAGCGTGAAACTGAATGCCGATGGAATTTCTCCGGTTAAAGATCAGCTGTCGTCTATTCAGTCAATTAAAGGAAAGGCTGATTTATCCAAAATGGTTGCTACCATGCAGAAAGAAGGAATGAGTCCTTACTTTTCGTTGTATGTTGGTGCTGACGAAAAGAACAGTTCAATGAATATTGTTCAGCTTTACCAGGCGGGAATAGCTATGGGCGACCGCGACTATTATTTATTGGATGATGCTGATACAAAAAATATAAGAGAAGCATATAAATTATATGTTAATCAATTGTTTACACTGGCAGGATATACACCAGATCAGGCGAAGACTGCAGCTGATGCGGTTCTTAAAATTGAAACAGGTATTGCAACTATTTCATTTACCCGCGAAGATTTGCGTGATTCTCAGAAGAATTACAATAAGATTTCGCTCGAATCATTCAAAACCTCGTACGATTTATTGGATTGGGAGGCCTATTTCGGAATAATGGGTCTTAAAAACATTCCAGAACTCGATGTCAAGCAGGCTTCCTTTTACAAAGGTCTAAGCGATTTAATGAAGAAGACTACACTCGAAGAACAAAAATATTATTTGTCGTTCAACTTGCTGAATAGTGCGGCTTCCTATCTGAACGACGATTTCTATACTGCTTCATTCAACTTCTTTGGAAAAACAATGTCTGGCAAGCAGGAGCAACAACCTCGCTGGAAAAGAGCTCTTGAAACAACAAATACAGCCTTGTCGGAAGCAGTAGGACAACTTTATGTAGAAAAATATTTTCCTCCGGTAGCTAAGGAAAAAATGCTTACGATGGTAGGTAATCTACAAAAGGCTTTGGGAGAAAGAATAAACGGATTAGACTGGATGAGTGATGTTACTAAAGCAAAAGCTCAGGAAAAACTAGCCGCATTTACTGTAAAGATTGGTTACCCCGATAAATGGCGCGATTATAGCAAGCTCGAAATTAAAGGAGATTCTTATTGGGCAAATGTAGTTCGTTCCAATGTCTTTGATATGGAGTACTACCTTGCAGACGCAGGTAAACCAGTCGACAAAGCTCGTTGGCATATGAGTCCCCAGACTGTAAACGCCTACTATAACCCAACTACTAACGAAATTTGTTTTCCGGCTGCTATTCTTCAACCTCCTTTCTTCAACCTGGATGCCGATGATGCCGTAAATTATGGGGCAATCGGTGTGGTAATCGGACACGAAATGACACATGGCTTCGATGATCAGGGACGTAATTACGACAAGGATGGTAATTTGCAGGATTGGTGGACACCGGAAGATGCAACGCGATTTACAGAACGTGCAGATGTGTTGGTTAAACAATACGATAATATTTTGGTGTTGGATTCTGTGCATGCCAATGGCCGTTTTACATTGGGAGAAAATATTGCTGATCAGGGAGGCTTGCTTGTTTCATATACAGCACTAAAGAATAGTTTGCAAGGAAAAGAACCAGCAGCTATCGATGGCTTTACTGCATCTCAGCGTTTCTTCCTTGGATACGCAGCCTTGTGGGGTCAGAATGTACGCAACGAAGAGATTTTGCGCTTAACAAAAATAGATCCGCATAGTTTGGGCAAGTGGAGAGTAAATGCCGCTTTACGCAATGTTGAAGACTTCTATAAAGCATTTAGCATTACAGATAAAGATCCGATGTTTATGACACCGCAGGAACGTGTGGTAATTTGGTAATAAATAAGATTTTACAGGAAGCCTCCTTATTCGCCATTTGATGGTTGAGTGAGGAGGCTTTTTTAATAATCTTATCATTTTTACTTTGAAGTATAAGAATGATTTGTAAATTTGTAAGAATATTAAGTATTACTATGGTAGAAGAAATAAAAAAAGCTTGTGAGGTTTTACAGGCAGGGGGGATAATTCTTTATCCTACAGATACAGTCTGGGGCATTGGATGCGATGCTACGAATGAGGAGGCAGTAAAAAAAATATACGAACTAAAGCGTCGGGTTGATAATAAAGCAATGCTTGTTCTGACAGATAATTCGGCAAAGCTTAATATCTATGTTTCGCGGGTTCCTGAAATTGCTTGGGATTTAATTGATATAGCAGATAAACCGCTGACTATAATTTACCCGAAAGCAAAAAATCTTGCTACAAATTTACTTGCAGACGATGGAAGTGTAGGAATACGTATTACCAGCGAACCGTTCTCAAGATCGCTTTGCGAACGCTTTCGTAAACCACTCGTTTCGACTTCAGCCAATATAAGCGGTCAAACTTCGCCTGCAAATTTCCAAGAGATATCGGAAGAAATTAAGGCTGGTGTAGATTATATTGTAAACTACCGGCAAGATGAAAAGATTAAGTCAAATCCTTCAGGAATCATTAAATTGGGTGATGGAGGTGTTGTTCAGGTAATCAGATAATGAATAAAAGCAGGCAGACCCTTAAATATATTATTTCAGACTTCCTGTCTGCATTGCTGGCATGGTTGCTTTTTAACTTGCTACGCTATGATGAGGTTGGAATTTACCAGGGATACCATTCTCTTGAGCAATTTCTTCTCGATTCTCATGTACTGCAAGGCTGGGCTTTAATTCCGGTTGGATGGCTTATTTTGTTTTACTTTTCAGGGTATTACAATAAGCCTTTTGGAAAATCCAGACTTACCGAATTTCTTTCAACGGCGCTTACTGTAATAATTGGCGTTGTAATTGTCTTTTTTGCTGTATTGCTGAATGATTTACCCCATTCATTCGTTATTTATTACAAGCTATTCTTTGTCTTACTTGGGCTTCAATTCGTTTTAACTTATGTGCCTCGTTTGCTGATAACACTTTCGGGCATTGCTAAAATTAAAAACAGAGAATGGGCACTCCGTATATTAATTATCGGATCGGGATCCAAGGCTAAAAAAGTGGCAAGAAGCTTATATTCGATGGGCTATGATATTGTGGGTACGATAAACGAAGACGAAAGCTCGCAGGTAGCGTCCTTTATGGAAAAAACGCCGGTGGATGAGCTGGTAGTGGCCATAGAGTCTCATGATAACGAAAGACGATTGCAAATTCTTTATTCCCTTTATCATTATAATTTGCCAATCAAGGTATTGGTAGATAAAGCAAATATGATATCGGGTGTAAAAGTTAAAACCCTGATTGGAGTTCCATTGGTGGATGTAACCGATAACAATTTTTCGGAAGCAGAAAAGAATATTAAAAGAACTCTTGATTACGTATTCTCAGCTTTTGCTGTTTTGTTTTTAACGCCTCTTTTTTTATATATTGCTTTCCGTGTTAAGAAGGATTCGCCGGGCCCTGTTTTATTTAAACAGGAGCGGATCGGTTATATGGGAAAGCCTTTCTATATATATAAATTCAGGACAATGTACGAAGGTGCCGAATTGAACGGCCCCTTATTGTCAAGCGACGATGACGCCCGAATTACACCTTTCGGCCGATTCATGCGAAAGTACAGATTGGATGAGTTACCTCAGTTCTGGAATGTATTAAAAGGAGATATGTCTATTGTCGGACCCAGACCGGAACGAAAATATTATATTGATAAAATAGTAAAGAAAGCCCCGTTTTATTATTTATTGCACAACGTAAGACCAGGAATCACATCGTGGGGTATGGTTAAGTATGGATATGCAAGTGATGTTGACAAAATGATTGAAAGACTTCAGTATGATATATTGTACTACGAAAATATGTCCCTGATTTTAGATTTAACGATATTAATTTATACAATAAGAACGGTGTTTACCGGAAAAGGGATTTAAAATGGCAAAAGAAGGTTTGTTTTACAGGATTTTATTGTGGCGCGAAAAACGTATAAAAGAGAAAAACTTTATTTTGATTATAAGTTTTATTGTAGGAATTTGTACGGCAGTTTCTGCAATAGTACTTAAACAACTCATTCATTTTATACAGCAAATGCTTACCGGAGGATTTCAATCCGGAGAGGTGAATTATATGCTGCTTTTATATCCGGTTGTTGGTATATTGTTGGCAGGTTTATTTGTAAAGTATATAGTTCGGGACGATATAAGTCATGGTGTAACTAAAATTCTTTATGCAATCTCCCAACGGAAGAGCCGGATTAAGCCTCACAACACATGGTCGTCGCTGGTTGCCAGTTCAGTTACAATTGGTTTTGGTGGGTCCGTTGGAGCTGAGGCGCCAATCGTACTTACTGGAGCGGCAATAGGATCTAATTTAGGACGATTGTTTCGCCTTGAGCAGAAAACCCTTATGCTGCTTGTCGGATGTGGAGCAGCTGGAGCAGTCGCAGGTATTTTTAAAGCGCCCATTGCAGGGCTTGTATTCGTCATAGAAGTGTTGATGCTGGATTTGACGATGACATCCGTACTTCCACTTCTAATTACGTCGGTAACAGCTGCAACAGTTTCGTATGTTTTTACTGGAACAGACGCCATGTTTAAGTTTTCTCAAACAGAAGTGTTTGAAATTGGCCGTATACCTTATGTATTGCTACTTGGTATTTTTTGTGGGTTAGTATCATTGTATGTTACCCGAGTTATGAACAATATAGAAGGTAAATACAGGAAGCTTGGAACATTCTGGAAAAAATTCATACTTGGAGGAATGATGCTGAGTATACTTATTTTCCTTTTTCCTCCGCTTTATGGGGAAGGATATGATACAATAGGTATGCTATTGAACGGCCAGTTTTTGGATATGATGGATAATACCCTCTTTTCCGGGCTGTCGGGTTCATATTGGGGAATCATCATATTTCTTTCATTGATATTGTTATTCAAAGTCTTTGCGTCCAGTGCAACAAACGGCGGAGGAGGTTCGGGGGGACTATTTGCTCCCAGTTTATATATGGGATGTATTGCTGGCTTTATTTTCTCTCATGTATCTAATTATTTGCCTTTTACAATGTATCTTTCTGAGAAGAACTTTGCTCTGCTGGGTATGGCAGGAGTTATGTCTGCTATAATGCATGCACCTCTTACCGGAGTATTTCTTATAGCGGAACTTACCGGAGGGTATGATTTATTTCTTCCGTTAATGATTGTGTCGATAAGTGCATACATTACGATTCTGATGTTTGAGCCTCATAGCATTTATTCTATGCGTTTGGCACAGAAAGGAGAACTTTTAACCCATCATAAAGACCGGGCTGTATTAACCCTTTTAAAGATGGATCAGGTAATTGAAAAGGATTTTGAGCAGGTAAGTCCGGAAATGAGTTTGGGCGATTTAGTTAAAGTAATTGCGCGAAGCAGCCGTAATGCGTTCCCTGTGGTTGATGCTAAAGGGGTCTTATTAGGTATTGTTTCACTTGATAATATCCGAAATATAATGTTTCGACCGGAACTATATGAGCGGTTTTATGTTTCAAAATTTATGGTGTCGGCACCAGCCCGGATTTCCATAGATAAGTCTATGGAACAGATTATGCGGATTTTTGACGATACCAAGGCATGGAACTTACCGGTTGTAGATATGGAAGGTCGTTATATTGGATTTGTATCCAAGTCGAAGATATTCAATTCTTACCGCGAAGTGTTGGTAGAAAACTTTTCAGGAGATTAATAAAATGGACAAAACAACATTACGAATTGTATATATGGGTACTCCGGATTTTGCCGTCGAGAGCCTGAAATCCCTTGTAGAAGGAGGGTATAATGTAGTAGGTGTGGTTACCATGCCCGATAAACCAATTGGCAGACATGGCAGTACTTTGCAGGCTAGTCCGGTAAAGCAATATGCCGTTTCGCAGGGAATTACGGTTTTGCAGCCCGAAAAATTAAAAGAGGAAACATTTATAAATGAGCTAAAAGCCCTGAACGCCGACTTGCAAATTGTGGTTGCTTTCAGAATGCTGCCAGAAATTGTATGGAATATGCCACGTCTGGGAACTTTTAATTTACACGCCTCCTTGCTGCCTCAATACAGAGGTGCCGCCCCGATCAATTGGGCGGTGATTAATGGTGATGCAGAAACCGGTGCTACAACCTTTTTTCTTACTCACGAGATTGATACAGGTAAAATTATCCTTCAGCAAAGATTGCCTATTGCAGATACGGATGATGCAGAGATAGTGCATGATTCATTGATGACGATGGGAGCAGGTCTTGTTTTGAAGACTGTCGATCTTATTATTGAAGGCAAAGCCGATGCTGTTCCTCAGGAATCTTTTTATACAAACAGCTCCGAATTGCGGGCTGCACCTAAAATCTTTAAAGATACATGCCGTATAAACTGGAGTTTATCGGTAAAACAGGTATATGATTTTGTTAGAGGCTTGTCTCCTTATCCCGGAGCGTGGACGGAGTTGGTTGCTCCTACCGGCGAGAAGATGGTGCTGAAAGTATTCCATACAGAAAAAATAGTAGAATCGCATGTATTGCCTTTCGGAAGTATTCGTACGGATTCCAAAAATTTTGTAGAAGTTGCAGCCCAGGGAGGGTTTATTCGTTTACATGCTGTTCAGCTTGCAGGTAAGAAACGAATGGTTGTAACAGACTTTCTGAACGGATTCAAGTTAACGGAGTATTTTACAGTTGAGTGAGTTTTCCGACTCAAACGAACAAACGTATTATAATAAAATAAAGAGGTAGTCCTGTAAAGACTACCTCTTTATTTTATTATAGAATACCATCAAGACTGTATCTTAACTCGTCGAGAAGCAACGGAATTTCCTGTTCTTCGATGCCGGCAGCAAGGAGATCTGGAATATCCTGCGTAAACTGTTCCATGAATTTATTAAAATCGCCTTCGTCCGTTTCAATTGCTTTTTTATAGAAATTGATTGTCCCTTTCATGTTTTGTAAAGCCCATTCCGTATGTCCGGCATTCAGAATGTCTTGTATGGTAGGGTTCATCCCCATTATTTTATTATAGTAATTGCGGGCCTGATCGTATTTACCTGTCAGGAAAGAACACCAGGCAATCGGACGCCAGGTTTTGTGATTATTGCTATCAAGATATTCTACCTTAAAATAACACTTTAGCGCTTCACTGTAATTTTTCAGTTCAAGATGGCAATGACCTATACTGATAGTTACAGAAAGATTGTCGGGACTTAAAGCTTCATACCGGTGATAGTAACTCAACGCTTTTTCTGGTTGCTTTAAAGCTCTGTAACAGCCGGCAATTCTACGAATTACCCATTTGCTGTCGCTATTCAATAAATCGGCATGCAAGTAAGCTTCAAGAGCACCTTGCACATCTCCCTTCATTTGTTTGCAATAGCCTATTTTTTGATAAAGCTCCTCATTGTCCGGATTGGTATTGGACAGACGCTCAAAAACAGTGAGAGCATCCTCAATGTATCCTTTCCGAAGGTAATACTCTGCAATGGTTGTTAAACTTTCCTTGTCAGACAAAAATGGCTTAATCGTGGAAAGATTATGAAAATCCAAAGGCAAAGTAAAGATATCCCTGTAATCAAGATGACGAGGGTGTATTTTAAAGAACCGGTATAAATCCTGAATATACTGACCAGCAATGTATTCGACGTTCTTGCCCTCGGGCATGAACTCTTCCTTTCGTTGCTGAATCATTTCAACAGTCTGACTGTCAAACTGGGCAAGCATCATCTTTCGTTGTTGTTCCGGCAGTTGCATGATGCTGAAATAGAGCGAATATTTATCCGAATTACACATGAAAGACGAAATAGCCATTGTATCCAATATTTTGTCAATATCGGATCCTGTTCCGAAGTGATTTCCGAAAACTGAATGGAGAGGAGTAAACGGCAAGAACCAGTTCCCAATTTCGTTGAAGAATGGAAAGCTTTTAAGATGAATAAAAGAGGAATGCATCACATCGGCCCCTTCCATCTGAAGTTCGGAAAATTCTTTCATTTTATCGCCCAGCTCACTATTCTCAAGCATATTCTGCCAATCAGGATTCATTTCGTCGCCCAACTGATCTATTGTAAAGTCCTGCAGATTGATTTTTTTATTAAGCTTAGGACTCATCTTCATCATTTCGGGGATGATTTCGTTCTGTAGCTTTTGCGTTATCTTTTCTGTTTCACGGGAAAGGATAAAGCGAAGAATAATAGTCCTTATTTCTTTTACAAAATCAGGACGCTCAGACAATGCTTCCAGCCGGTTCAGTATGGCAGGGTAATAATTAAGTCGTTTTTTGTATAAATACAAGGTGATCAGGATGGCAATAAATGCGCGTATCCGAATTTCATCCTTGTCGGATGCCGCAATATCGCAAAGAAGCAATACCTTCTCGTCGTCAAACATGGTTTGAATCCCCATAAACAAGGCCGAAATTATCTGGCAGCTAACCGGGTAGGGAAGCGTTTTATCGGCTATTATGGCTCTTAAATCCGACAGTTCTTCGGGCGAAATTCTTTCTGATAACCACACCCGGTTGAAAAGATGTTGCAGCAAAGCATCGAACTGCTTATGATCTTCGACTTCGTGAGCCGTTGAAAGATCTTTATGCAACTGAGTAAACGGGGCGGACGAAAGATATGTGGAAATACGTTTGCGATCAAAGAAGATAACAGGCGAAAGCTTCAGCAGCAGTTTAACATTCAGGTCGTCTGCCAATTCATAAGATGAAGCCAGAAGATTATTGTATATCTGAGTCTGCATAGGGTCTTTCATTCCTTCTACCCGATAGCGGAGCATGTATTTATATGTATCGTGTAACTCAGTAAGTCTGTCTTGCAATGAATATTCCTTACTTTCGTAAATAAGGTTCTGCATCAACTCGAACGCATTTTTCAGTTCTTTACTATTAAGAGAGCCTTCAATGCGGTAATAGGCTTTATTTATTTCTTGTACTGTCATAGTATGTATTTGTACAAATGGTATGCCAAATGTATGAAAATTTGTGTAAATTCTCTATCTTTGCATACGTAAAAAATATTGGCGAATGAAAAATATCCGCAATTTCTGTATTATTGCTCATATAGACCATGGCAAGAGCACCCTGGCCGATCGTTTGCTTGAGTATACCAAGACCGTTGAAGGCAAAGATATGCAAGCCCAGGTGCTTGATGATATGGATCTGGAACGAGAGCGTGGCATAACCATAAAAAGTCATGCCATTCAAATGAAGTATACCTATAAAGAGGAAGAGTATATTCTGAATCTTATTGACACACCGGGGCATGTCGATTTTTCGTATGAAGTTTCCCGCTCTATTGCTGCATGCGAAGGCGCATTGCTTATTGTTGACGCAGCTCAGGGAATACAGGCTCAGACTATATCGAACCTGTACATGGCTATCGAACACGATCTCGAAATTATTCCTGTTCTTAACAAGATCGACCTTGCCAGTGCTATGCCTGACGAAGTAGAAGATCAGATTATTGAACTATTAGGATGTAAAAGAGAAGACATAATCCGTGCAAGCGGAAAGACCGGCGAAGGTGTCTATACGATTCTGGAACACATTATCGAACGGGTTCCAGCTCCAAAAGGAGATCCTGAAGCTCCGTTGCAATGTCTTATTTTCGACTCAGTGTTTAATTCTTTCCGGGGAATTATTGCTTACTTCAAAGTTGTTAACGGGGTTCTTCGAAAAGGCGATTCGGTGAAGTTTATTGCTACCGGAAAAGAATACGAAGCCGATGAAATTGGAGTTCTTAAACTTACTCCGTCTCCACGTGACGAAATACGTACAGGAGATGTGGGATATATTATATCCGGTATCAAAACCTCTAAAGAGGTGAAGGTGGGGGATACCATTACGCATGTTAAACGCCCGGCTACTGCGGGGATTGCAGGTTTCGAAGAAGTGAAGCCAATGGTGTTTGCAGGAGTGTATCCTATTGATAGCGAAGATTTCGAGAACCTTCGTTCATCGCTCGAGAAACTTCAGCTTAATGATGCGTCGTTGACTTTTCAGCCTGAAAGTTCTGCTGCTTTGGGTTTTGGTTTTCGCTGTGGTTTCCTGGGTTTGCTGCATATGGAGATTATTCAGGAACGTTTGGATCGCGAATTTAATATGGATGTTATTACAACTGTTCCTAACGTGTCGTACAAAGTGTATGATCGGAAAGGAAATTGTACCGAAGTTCATAATCCGGCAGGTTTACCAGACCCGACACTGATTGATCGTATTGAGGAACCTTATATCAGAGCATCCGTTATTACGAATACAGCCTATATTGGTCCGATTATGACACTTTGTCTGGGTAAGCGGGGTATTCTTCTGAGACAGGAATATATATCGGGCGACCGTATTGAGATTCATTACGATCTGCCTTTGGGTGAAATCGTTATCGACTTTTACGATAAGTTGAAGAGTATTTCGAAAGGATATGCTTCGTTCGATTACCATATTCACGATTTCAGAGAGTCTAAACTGGCGAAACTTGATATTTTGCTGAACGGAGAACCTGTTGATGCGTTGTCTACTTTGACTCACGTAGACAACAGTGTTACTTTTGGTCGTCGCATGTGCGAAAAGCTAAAAGAATTAATTCCCAGACAACAGTTTGATATTGCCATACAGGCAGCTGTAGGAGCAAAGATTATTGCCCGTGAAACCATAAAGGCAGTCCGTAAAGACGTTACCGCCAAGTGTTACGGAGGTGATATCTCCCGTAAACGAAAGCTGTTGGAAAAACAGAAAGAAGGTAAGAAACGAATGAAACAGATTGGTACAGTGGAAGTTCCTCAAAAAGCCTTCCTTGCCGTATTGAAGCTGGATTAATAAAATAGAGAAAGAGGATGCCTTGAAGGTGTCCTCTTTTTTTCTTTAGTATGAGTGTTTTCGAAAAAGATCTCTCATTTAACACTTTTTGCGCGTAAATAGCTCATTAGTTGTTGCCTAACTGCTGACAGATGGGCTTATCTTCTGTCACTGCATGTGTCACCTGTCACAAGCCAAAAAATAATCTTATAAGCGGAACTTTACTTTTTTTAATCTGAATCGCCATAATCGTTGGGATATAAAGGGCTACAAGAATACTAACGAAGTAGAAAAAGACATATAAG
>JAGPJL010000152.1 GCA_018054455.1 Parabacteroides sp. | reverse complement strand
TTTCTCCACCACCCGATACACATTGCCTCTTGAAGTGTGTTTTCGGGGGATTTTGTTCTTTTGCAACAGGCGACCGAAGGTGATCATGCTGGTGTTGCTTAGTTTTACTTTACTTCGTTTTTGGATGTATTGCAGAATTTCGATGGCGGGAAGGTATTCGCCCTCTTCGTCGTCTGTGGCCGCTCGGAAGTATTGGTGGAAAAGTTGTTCTTCCAGTGGTAGTTGCTGAAATTGGGTGTTGTTTATGGTGGTGTCTGTTTCTTCTTCCTTAGTGAACCAATAGCGTTCGCCGTTACGCAGGGCGGCTATGGCCTGAGCATAGAGTTGAGGATACTCCACGGGGTGATTGTAGTTGATATTTCCATTTATTTCAATGCAGATATACCTGCGACTACCGGTTGGATCGGTCAGTAGATCGAAGTTATTGCATGTGGCAATAAAGGAGGCGTACCGTTGCAGTAAACCCGTACTGCGCTTGTAGGGCTGACGGGTATTAAGGACCGGTTTCTGCAACAGGTGTTTCAGAAAACTCTGGTTGGAGCTTTTAATGGAGTCGTACTCGTCTATGTTTATCAAAACAAAGCGATTGAGGGCCAGCTCTGCGTTGCGTTTATTACTCAGGTCGATACTGTCGGAATAATAGGCTTTCAATTCCGGCGGCAGTAAATTGCGGCACCAAGTAGATTTGCCACATCCCTGATCGCCCACCAGCAAAGGGAGGGTGCTATTGGCATGCAACTGATCCATCTGTTTCCAGTGGGCAACCATGCTGAGGAACCAAATGTAAAAAAGGTCGCGCCAACGGGGATTGGTACAGGTAATAGTGTCTGCCAACGTGCGGATCCGATCGTTGCCGTCCCATTCGGGCAAATGATCCAGGTAATCGTCGACGGGATTATAAAGCGGAATTTTATTTGAATAAACATACCTTTTCACATCGCGGTCCCACACTTCAATCTCTTCCTGATGCGCCATGATTCCGATACCGTTCAGCTCCTCTTCCGTTACTGTTTTGAAGTCGAAATAAAAGGAGCTACGTTCGCGGTACTCTACATCGCCCTGTATTATGTTACGACGGAATTCAAAACGCCTGCGCATGAACTCGTCCAGTTGTGTAATAAGCGTACGCACCTTATGGATACAAGGATTAGCTCCGTAGTTCTTACCCGCTTCGTAGGTAGTGCGTACTGTGGCTCTCAGTTCCGCATCAAAGGGTTTAAAGGATGTATGAACCGGTGTCCATTTGATAACGTCTTCTTCGGGTATGCCAGATCGATAACAGTTTTCGGCCAGCCGGATCAAAAAAGGCTTGGGATCATTATCCATCATTGGGCCGCCGGTAGTCTCGAGGGCCTCTTTCAAAGAGCTTTCAAACAGAAGGGAAATGATGCGGCTTCGTTCCATACCGGGCATCATGCGGAGCAACGGATCAGTCTCCTTTTGAACGGCTTCGTGGTAGTTTATCTCCGCCGGCATTTGCAAAGGTTGCTTTATTTTAATGGGCACCGCCTCCGGATTATAATAGAGATAAGGATCATAAGAGAACCGGCATCCCCTTTCCAGATCGGGACGTTTCAATTCTACTTGCTTTTGTAACTGTTCTTTATAAAAACTAGCCGCCCGGCGGTAAGCATGGGCATGGAATTTCTCTGCAAGGTTACGGCATTGAGGCGTTGAACCATCGGGAAGGCTAAAGGGAATAATAATTTTTACACTTTTGCCTCCCGAGCCAATAAACGCACACAAAGTTTGCAGGGATTCGGCGGCAAGGTCGCGGATACGACTTGCTTCTTCACTGTTTATCAGCCCGTTTACTTCGACAAGAACCAGTCCATTGTACTTCGAAAATTGATAGCGCCCTTTTTGTCGGCAGAATGTGGAAGAAAAAACAATAACCGGAAGCTTGTCGGCGCTATCGCACCTTTCCCGGCGCACACTCAGTTTTATTTCGTTACGAAGGTTGGACACAGGACTTCCCTTTCCTTCGGTTTTCATTGATTCGATAAGTTCAGATAATTCAACACTCTTTTGGGTCAATCCATCACTACTGAACCGGGTTATTTTCATCTAATTATGTTTTAAAGTTGAAAAAAGGTTAAAGATAACTCTTTATTATCAGGTATTAACTATTTATAAGCATCAATTTGAAATTTTACAGGAGAAAAAATGGATGTTTTTTCGTTTTTTTATAAAAAGTGAAAGATTATTATGGCAAAGTGAAAGATAAAAAGGAGCATCCTTCACTCCTTATTCTATTTTGCATAAGCATATTAAACCATAAAGTGAAGGATGAAAGATCATTTTAAGAAAAACATTTTCTTATATCTTTGCACTTTCATAATTATATAGCTGGTGTTTCAAAGATATATGTTTGCTTGTTTAAAGTATATACTTTCTAGGCTGAAAGTCCCGGGAAGAATTTACATTCCTCGAGACAAAAGATGCAAAATCAAGATTGAAGCATGATAAAAGTAAAACTTTAAATTTAATTCAAAAATAAATTAGGTGACAAAATGCTGTTAGTTAGGGACTCACGCCATGGATAGGAGATTCATTCAGAAACTAAATGGAAATAAATTTGGTTTATAACAAAAAAGCTGTACCTTTGCACTCGTTATCAAATAACAAACATATCGCGGAGTGGAGCAGTGGTAGCTCGTTGGGCTCATAACCCAAAGGTCGTAAGTTCGAGTCTTGCCTCCGCAACTTCAAAAGGATCGACAAATTGTCGGTCCTTTTTTTATTTCCCTCTCCTCCTCCACTTATTTCGATGAAAACAAAACAATCCTAACTTTTCTACTGTTTGATTACTATAGATTTAACCTCCATATGGGTATTTCTATATTCGATGCCCAAAATATACCTATTGTTTTACCTTATTAATACCTAACACGGATGAAGATACATGAATACCAGGCAAAAGATCTGTTTGCCGCGTATGGAATTCCAGTAAAAAGTTACATTTTATGTCGTACCCCGGACGAAGCTGTTTCTGCATACTCTCAATTAAATGTTAACAAAGTTGTCTTAAAAGCCCAGGTCCTCACAGGTGGAAGGGGAAAGGCCGGAGGAATTAAGCTTGCCGATAATCCGCAGGAAGTTCAAACCCGCACCGAGGCTATACTAAACTTAAAAATAAAGGATATCCCGGTAGATCGGATCATTGTAACTGAAGCTGTAGATATTAAAAAGGAATACTATTTAAGTATAGTTGTAGACCGCAACACTAAATCTGCTTTGCTGATGTTAAGTAGTGACGGGGGTATAGATATCGAAGAGGTGGCTCATTCAACCCCCGAACGTATTCACAAATTTCAGATTGATCCTATGTTGGGAACTCCCGATTTCTTTACCCGGAAAGTTGCCTTTACATTATTTTCTGACATAAAACTTGTCAATCAGCTTAGCCACATTATTAAATCTCTTTACAGGCTCTTTATCGAAACCGATGCCTCGCTGGCTGAGATAAATCCGCTTGTGCTGACAGATGATAATAAGTTGATAGCGGTTGACGCAAAAATGACATTTGACGACAACGCCCTCTTCCGTCAGCCAAAAATTGCTGAACTATTTGAGCCAACCGAAGAAGAGAAAAAGGAACGCGATGCCAAATCGAAAGGATTCAGTTATGTGCATCTGGGAGGAGAAATAGGGTGTATGGTAAACGGAGCCGGACTCGCTATGGCTACCATGGATTTAATAAAAAGATATAGAGGTAATCCGGCAAACTTTCTGGATATAGGAGGAAGTTCAAATAGTGAAAAGGTTGTACAAGCTCTTAAGCTATTGTTAAAAGACGATGATGTGAAGGTGGTACTCATCAATATATTCGGAGGAATTACCCGTTGCGACGATGTTGCTAATGGTATACTGCAGGCTTTCGAACAAATAGAGACAGATATTCCGGTTGTGGTGCGGTTAACCGGGACAAATGAAGAAGCCGGAAGGGCTCTTCTCCGTGATTCAAAACTGTATGTGGCCAATACCATGAGCGAAGCAACACGTTTGGCCGTGAATATTTCTTTAAAAACCTATTAAACGAAATTCAAGATGAGTATCCTTATAGATCAAAATACACGCGTAGTTGTACAAGGAATAACAGGAAGAGACGGGGGCTTTCACGCCCTGAAAATGAAAGATTACGGAACGCAGATTGTAGCCGGCACCTCACCCGGCAAAGGAGGAATGTTTGTAAACGGAATACCAGTATTTAATACCGTACACGAGACAGTAAAGCTTCTTCGTGCAAATACATCGATTATATTTGTTCCTGCAGCTTTCGCTTTTGATGCCATACTTGAAGCTGCCGATGCAGGGATAAAGTTAATCATTTGCATTACGGAAGGTATCCCAACCCTCGATATCGTTAAAGCTTACAGTTATGTTAAGCAAAAAGGAGCTTCGCTTATCGGTCCAAATTGTCCGGGCCTTATTTCGCCCGAAAAGAGTTTGGTGGGAATTATGCCTGCCACGGTGTTTCAAAAGGGAGGAGTTGGCATTATAAGCCGCAGTGGGACGTTAACGTACGAGGTGGTCTATCATCTTACGGCGGCAGGATTAGGACAATCTACCGCGATTGGAATAGGCGGAGATCCGGTAGTGGGTCTTCATTACCTGGAACTGCTTGCCATGTTCGAGGATGACGATGAGACTGACTCGATAGTCTTGATTGGCGAAATCGGAGGCAATGCCGAAGAAAAGGCTGCCTCATTCATAGAGCATCATGTAAGCAAACCCGTTGTAGCATTCATTGCCGGGCAGACTGCTCCGGCAGATAAGCAGATGGGGCATGCTGGGGCCATTATTTCAAGCGGTTCAGGAAGTGCCAAAGAAAAAATAGAGGCTCTCGAAGCTGTTGGTATTCATGTTGCACCCGAACCATCCATGATTCCGGGACTGCTGAAAAGATAAAAAAGAAAATCCCTCCGGGCAAACACCCGGAGGGAAATATACTGTCCGCAACCAGCCTTAGTTACCGGACCTTAATTTCGCAGTTTGACAAATCTTCAATAATAGCCAAAGACTCTACATGGATACCCTGTTCCCGTAGAATCTTACCACCATCCTGAAATGCTTTTTCTATAATAAAGCCCATACCACTTAACGTAGCAC
Source organism: Parabacteroides sp. (assembly GCA_018054455.1). GTDB lineage: Bacteria > Bacteroidota > Bacteroidia > Bacteroidales > Tannerellaceae > Macellibacteroides. The sequence goes on along the minus strand of JAGPJL010000152.1, from coordinate 944 downwards.
CTGCCTGAACAATCAAGTCGATCATACCCAGCGATGCATTACCGTTGGCAAGAAAATCGTCAACAAATAATACATGATCGTCCGGTGTAAGAAAATTGTTACTGATACAAACTGTGTAATCGCGGTCCTTCGTAAAAGAATGTACCGTTGTTGTAAGCATATTCTCCATGGTCTTTGGCTGTTTTTTCTTAACAAAGACAACCGGAAGCTGCATAATGTAACCCACCATAATAGCAGGAGCAATGCCACTTGCCTCGATAGTTACAATTTTATTTATTTTTGTTCCCTCAAATCGGGTAACAAATTCCTGAGCAATTTTATACATCAGCATGGGATCCATCTGATGATTAATAAAACTATCTACTTTTAATATCCCACCTGCATAACATTTGCCGTCCTGCAGAATACGATTCTTTAATATATCCATATTATTATTCTACTACTTCTTTTTCTTCTTTTACGTGAATCAATGCATTTGCAAGAATAGCAGTAAGACCGCCCGTTGTAATCCCTGAAGTGAAAATCCCTTTGATAGACTCCGGAGCCAGTTTCAGGATATCCGGCATTAATTCAACACCCAATCCCAGTGAAAGACTCACGGCAAGTACCAAAGTAGCTTTTCTGTTTATCTCTTGCGAAGCAATAATACGAATACCTGCAGCAGCTACTGTTCCAAACATTAGCAGAGTAGCACCGCCTAAAACAGGATCAGGCATAAGAGAAAAGACAATCCCTACAATAGGGAACAAACCTAACAATACAAGCATGGCTGCTATATAATAACCAACATAGCGGCTGGCAACACCTGTCAATTGTATAATACCATTGTTTTGAGCAAAAATTGAATTGGGAAACGAGTTGAATATCCCTGCGAGCATTGAGTTAAATCCATCGGCAAGTACACCTCCTGAAACACGTTTCAAGTAAGGTTCGCCTTCGATTGG
>JAGPJL010000151.1 GCA_018054455.1 Parabacteroides sp. | reverse complement strand
GGTTTGAGCAATGCACAAGCTGCCGCTACCCTGGCGGCTGTCATTGTAGGTTATAATGTAATTACCGGAACCGACAGCAACGGGGCACCCATCCGGTTATTGAACGAGGATGTGCTAAATGGAACAATCTTCATGATATTGGTTACATGTACGATCGCCTCTTTTGCTGCACAGAGAGGGGCAAAGAATATTGCGATGGAAGAATCGGCAGACAATGGTGATGCCGACGTAATGGAACGCGAACGGATTCTTATAACCCTAAGCAACGAGGAAACAGTAGACGACCTGGTGCAGTTGAGCGCCTCCATCAAGCAGAAAGGGAAAAAATCGCGGTTGTTTGCACTGAATGTAATCAGCACCGATGATTACGATGACCTGGCAGATAAGGATGCCCGGAAGATTCTGGAGAAGGCCATTATCCATGCCTCTGCAACCGACAACCGTTTGAGCGACTTATTAAGATATGATACGGACATTGTAAATGCAATTACAAATACGATAAAAGAACAAAAAATCACCTATCTGATAATGGGATTGCATCAGAAGAAACAGATTACCGAATCCTTCTTAGGTAATCTTACCGAACGTTTGTTACTGCAAAGCAATGCCACAACGTTAATCTTTAAACCGATGCAACCCTTAGGCACTGTAAGCAGATATTTGGTAATTGTACCGGACAAAGCAGAAAAAGAACTCGGATTCCCCTTTTGGCTTCATAAAGTATGGAGTCTGGCAAAAAATACCGGGACTAAAATAGTCTTTTATTCCTCTGCGCATACCCTGAATCACCTGAAAGAAGTTTGCAGCAAACAATCGGTTGCTACCGAATATAAAGAGTTTGATAACTGGGACAACTTCAATACATTAAATGCGGAGGTTAAAGACAATGATAGTTTTCTTATCATAATGAGTCGTAAAGAGAATCCATCTTATCACCCGGCCATGAACCGGATTCATCACTTCTTAAACAACCAGCATAATAAAACAGGATTCATTCTTATTTATCCGATGCAGTTAAGGGTGACAGACAACCTGAACAGAGACCTGGTAAACCCATCGTTGCTGCTTACCTGATAGCGACTGACTTTATTGTTTTTGCAGTCCGATCTGGACGTAGTACCAGCGAGGGTAATTAAACAGGAAGGGCCGACCAATCACTGGCCAGCCTCTTCTCAAAAAAAAAATTATTTACAACTTAAAAAATCTTATTTGCTGTTTGTAACTATACCCGAGTCGTTGTCGCTGTTCTGAAGTTTCTTCTGAGCACTGGCATACTTCCTTCCGAAGCTAAGGTTCCACGAAAATTGAACCATAACCAATCGGGAAGATTCATTGATGTAATTGGCTTTCTTAATGGAGGCATGCTGCGACCAGTTTTCGTTAACTACTTTATAGTTGTCGGAGAACGGATTGAATACGCCCAGTCCAATTGAACAGTTCTTCATGTTATACTTTGCTTGTAGTATATGATAGTTCTCGCCGCCGTATACATTTTCACCCCAGAACCAGTTCCAGTTACTTTGTACTTGAAATGCCAGCATCACCTTTTTGTAAACAAAGGATACATCTCCCCTGTAAAACCAGTTTGTATACTCATGGTTGTAAGTGTTGCCATCACTCAGGTAATGGTTTACCCCGCCGGTTGCCGATACTTGCAGGAGGTCTTTCAAAGGCTTTACTTTTAAGGTTGTTTCCACCGAAAGGCGCTGCCAGCTTTTCTGGTTATCGAATGTATTGATAATACGGTTCCCTTCAACAAATTTCTCATCCATGATGGCTTTGGGCCTGTATTCGTAAGACGACCACAGATTGGCGGTAAAGATTCCCTTGCGGGCTTCTCCCGACAAGTTTACCTGATAAGATGTATAGGGCTGAAGTAACGGGTTTCCTCTTACTATCTGCAAGGAGTCGATCCGCTGATCGACAGCGCTTAATTCGGACAAGGAGGGTTGATTGTTGTTTACGCTGCCCTGGATTCTTACATAGGCGTTGGAGGGGAAATTGTATTGGAGTGTAAGACGCGGATTAAAAGTATAGGTTTCGTAACCATCGCCATCACCTTCCTGAAACGACCAGGCTCTTGTTCCTCCGATACCCAGATTATATTCCAGATTCTTCTGTTTTCCCTTAAAGGAAATATACGCGTAAGTATCTGCTTGCCTCATTTCGGTTACATACCTTTTTCCGTTTGTATAGGTATTGTCCGAGAAAGCATGCGAGTGCTTCAATCCGGCACTGAATGTTCCGGCTTTCATCTGTTTTTCATAAATGGATTCCGCAATGATTGAATACTTTTTTCCATCCACGTTATTCTGAATATCGGAAAGTAAACTACCGTTTTGGTTTTCCTGATAGAAACGTCCCGATTTGGAGCCGATGTAAGTACCTACCACATTTACCACAAGCAATTGATTGGCCGGAAGTGTTTTCTGGAAATAGAGGTCAAGCGAAGGGCGGTTGGTGGAAGCCGTTGTTTTGTCGGTCAGTTTCAGAATATCGTTGGGGCGATCTGTAAAATAGAGATCACTGTAATAATCTAAATGATCTTGTTCGTTACCGAAATAACGGAACGTTGCATTCAGAACCGTTTTATCGTCAGGCTGATAATTATACTGCATGGATGCATTTTGCCAATACATACCTATATGTCCTGGCTGACCTACCTCTTTTCTGTTAATTACGTTGCCATCTCCAAAGTTGAATTTTTCTTCATTCTCACGCCACATTTGATAAAAATCACGTGTTGAGAGACGATACGAAAGCGAGAATTCCGATTTCTTATGATTAACTTTGGCAGACAACTGATCTTCTCCCCATACGGCATTGATCGCATTGGTAAAGTCGACCGATACATTGCCACCAGACACTTTCCGTTTTGTGATGTAATCCAATACAACAGCTGCATTTCCGTAACGCAAACCCGGGTTATCGTGATACTCTATCTTTATAATATCTTCCGGAAGTAAGGCAATAACCTCTTCGTTTGTGGCGATAATACCGTTAATACGCAATTGCACCTCGCCACCGCCGGGAACTGAAAGTGTTCTTTGCAAAGCATTTACCTGTAAGCGTGGTAAGGCTATCTGTTGAAGCAGTTCGATTCCATTGGATGATGATTTCTTTTGTTTATCGGATGGAAAAACAATTTTACGGTCGGAATTACTTTTCTCGTTGGATGCCGCAATTGTAACTTCATCAAGTAATACACTGTTTTCCTCCAACTCAAGTGAACCTAAATTGATACCTTCATCTACACCCTGAAGAATAGTTTCGGATGTTTTGTAACCCACACTTGAAATAACCAATCTATAGTCGCCCGGAATTACATTCTCAACCAGGAAATCTCCATTCATGTTAGACGTTGCACCGCCAACAAATGTAGTATCAGCCGTGGTAAGCATGACATTGGCAAACTCCAGCGGTTCCTTACTTTGAGAATCTGTAATACGGCCGCTGATCTTAAGGCTCTGTGCAAAAATCAGGGTTGCACAACTAAAGCAAAACAGGAGTGTAAATAATAGCTTGTTCATATCTCTTCGATTTATTATGCTTGTTTCTAGAGATAAGACGCATACACTTTAGAAAGCGTTACAAAAATAAATGTAAAAATACACTACCTTGTATTACAATGTATCTACATTATACAAGGATGTCGTAAATCAGGATTGAATTTGTTATGAACAAAAAGAAATAGAGGATGATTTGCATTGAAGAGGATGCAAAAAAAGAGGAACTTCTGTTTCCAGAAATCCCTCTTCGTATACTTCAAATTAACCAGTACTGATTAGCAGCAGGATTTTTTTAATTTGGCATATCCATAAACCGCACGGCTACCTAATTCTTCCTCTATACGAAGAAGCTGGTTGTACTTCGCCATACGATCCGAACGGCTTAATGAACCTGTTTTAATCTGACCGGAATTGGTTGCTACTGCAATATCAGCAATGGTAGCATCTTCAGTTTCACCCGAACGGTGAGAGGTAACGGAAGTATATCCATTGCGGTGAGCCATTTCGATTGCATCTAGTGTCTCGGTAAGTGTACCAATCTGGTTTACTTTGATAAGGATAGAGTTTGCGCAACCTGTTTCAATTCCTTTCTTAAGGAAGTCTACGTTGGTCACAAACAAGTCGTCACCTACCAGCTGACATTTGCTGCCAAGAGCTGTGGTAAGCTTCTTCCATCCGTCCCAGTCGCCTTCGTCCATACCGTCCTCGATAGAGTCGATAGGATATTTTGAAACCAATTCGGCAAGATAAGCAACTTGCTCGTCGGCTGTTCTTTTAGCACCCTTTGCACCTTCAAACTTTGAATAGTCATAAATTCCATCTTTGTGAAATTCGGAAGCAGCACAGTCTAAAGCAATCGTTACATCCTTTCCGGGTTCGTAACCGGCAGCCTTGATAGCAGATAGAATAGAATTAAGAGCATCTTCGGTTCCTTCCAGAACTGGAGCAAATCCACCTTCATCACCCACAGCTGTACTTAAGCCTCTATCGTGAAGAACTTTCTTAAGAGCATGGAATACTTCGGCACCCATACGTAATCCTTCGCGGAAGCTGGTTGCACCAACAGGGCGAATCATAAACTCCTGAAATGCTATAGGAGAATCGGAGTGCGAACCTCCGTTGATGATATTCATCATCGGAACCGGTAATACATAGGCATTGGTCCCACCGATATAACGATACAACGGTAAGTCAAGATAATTGGCAGCAGCCTTTGCTACAGCTAATGAAACACCAAGCATAGCATTGGCACCTAAATTAGATTTAGTTTTGGTTCCATCCAATTCAATCAATTTCCTGTCGATGGCTACCTGAAGAAGAGCATTATAACCCAAAAGAGCAGGAGCAATTACTTTGTTTACATTTTCTACAGCCTTAAGAACACCTTTACCACCGTAACGTTTTTTGTCTCCATCACGTAGTTCGATGGCTTCGTTTTCGCCGGTAGAAGCACCCGAAGGGACAGCAGCGCGACCAAAAGCGCCGGATTCCAACCAAACATCAACCTCTACAGTAGGATTACCACGGGAGTCCAATACTTCGCGTCCGATAATTTTTGCAATATTCATACTTTACTATTTTGAAATTAGTTATAATTATTCTACTCATATATAACAAGGGTGGTGGGTGGAATGTTGGGGGAATTCAAAGAAAGATGGGAAGATAGGCACGTAATACAGGAGATAGTTGAGCATGGCATACAATAGAGGGTTTTATTTATTTAAGAAGGCCGAAAAGTGAAAGATAAGGACGAATTGAAACAAAAAATGTGAAGGATAAAGTCCCAAAGTGAAAGATATTTCCAAATAAATCACGCAGACAATAGGTGCGACCGGACATTATAGCAGCTAAAAAGGAGCAGGAATCAGGAGAAATTTTGTCACTACATTTGGTTGAAAAAGTATATACATTTTGTATTAAATGTTATATCTTTTTAAATCCAAAGATATATCTTTCAAGAGTCAAAGATATATCTTTTGGAAGCCAATCATATATCTTTGACTGAGCAAAGATATAAGGAACAAAAAAGGGATAATCCGATGGATTACCCCTTTTTATATTATGTATACTTGAATACTTATTCAGCAGAAGCTTCATTTGCTTCAGCAACAGTTGCATCAGCTGTAGTAGCTTTCTTTCTTGAACGACGTGTTTTAGCAGCTTTTTTAGCTACATTATCTTTCAACATGTTTTCGTTGTAGTCTACAAGTTCAATGAAGCACATAGCTGCATTGTCACCCAAACGATTACCAGTCTTAATGATTCTTGTATAACCACCTGGACGGTCACCGATTTTTTTAGATACTTCCTGGAACAACTCTGTTACAGCATATTTATCCTGTAGTGTACTGAAAACAATACGACGTGAATGTGTGCTGTCGTCTTTACACTTTGTAATAAGTGGTTCAACATACTTACGAAGTGCCTTGGCTTTTGCTGTCGTGGTGAAGATTCTCTTATGCTTAATCAAAGAAGAAGCCATATTAGAAAGCATCGCCTCACGGTGAGTATTTGTACGACCTAAGTGATTGATTTTTTTATTATGTCTCATCGCTTTACTCTTTATCTAATTTA
>JAGPJL010000150.1:4368-6155 GCA_018054455.1 Parabacteroides sp. | reverse complement strand
AGAATATAGCTCTTTCACGAAAGAATGGCAGCCTGAATCTGGAACTAAATCTACATGGGCACAAGAAATGTTTCACGAAATACGATATTTTCTAGATAATAACATAAAAGTAATAGGAATTGATGTTTATGCAGGATTTTACGATATTGATGCAGCACAAATAATATTAAACAAATATCAAAAAGAGGACCCTTTTCAAATGGACTGGAAGAAGTTGAAGGATTATTATTATCGGAAGTTTATCTATCCAGTTTACGTGAATCAGATTTCAAATATTTCCGTTAGTGAGCAGGTAGAATTGATGCAAATGATAAATTCTATATCAAATTACACTCATTATTTGATACATAAAAAAGGGAAAACAATCGATTTTGGAGCCTTGTTGCAATGGATTAGAAATATTAATGCAAATTTCTCATTCATAAAATTATTTGAAGATAATATTGATATTTATCATAATATTCCAATAACAACTTTACCTTTTAGGAATCGGGATAGCCAGATTGCTGATAATATCCTTTGGCAAACGGAATATTTCCCAAAAGAAAAATTTACAGTTTGGATTGCTAATTACCATGGTGTAAAGGATATATCCCAGACGATTAATCCTACTGATTCTCTTTTGTATTATATTCATCAATGTGCAGCGGAGGGTGTTTATAATAAATTGGGAGACAAAGTTTATTCTCTTGCATTTACTTCCCTGAACTGTATTGGGAATGATAACTTTGAAACTGGAGCGCTTGAATCGGCCATCGCAAAACAAACGGGAGATGCGCCATTTGCTTTTATTGATTTTGAAACTTTACGCTTTGCTGATGGCTATCGCGATAAGGAATTTGAAGCTGCAATGATCAAGAAGAAAAGAGGTAAATGGTTGTACATGTTTGATGGTATATATTACATTAAGAATCAGCAAGTACTTCCTGGATTTGATACACATTAATAATTATAGCTATGAAAAGTCACTTTTTATTTATTGCTTTACTTTTATCTTCTTGCCAATATAATGGTTCAAATTCTTCGGATTTGAATATTGTAAATGTGAGAGAGGGTTATGTTGATTCAGAAATTAATATTTCAAAAGAGATAAGCAACATAGAGTATGTACCATTGGAATTAACTAATGATAATGAGTCAATGATTGCTGGTATTCTTGATTGTAGTATCACTAAAGAATCTATTTTTATTGTTTCATCAAAACAAAGTGGTATTTTACAGTTTGATAGAGCAGGGAATTTTATTAGAAAGTTTGCAAAAGGAGGAAGTGGCCCCGGGGAAACTCAACAGATATTATCTATTTCTGCCGACGATAAGAAAAATTTAATTTATGTCTCTCAGCTTTTCAGTACTTCTATATACCAATTCGACGGATCGTTCGTGTCGAAAAAGGAGATTTCCCGTGGCTTTTCATACCAATATCTGATTGAAAATGATTTAATGGCTGAAGTTGGTGCCGAATACGTGCCTATAAATGTACCTGGTATGTTTGGTATGGGAGTCTTTAAATTAAGTGGAGATACAATTGACGTTAAGACCGATTTTTTGAATACAAAGTTGACTCCTATAGACGAAACCGGTTTAAAAAATGTATATATCATATCTGCCAAAGATGGATATTTATGTTCTGTAGAATCGAATGATACTGTTTTTTGCCTGACGCCCAAGGGAGTTAAGCCAATGTATTATTTGAAAATGAATAATTCTACTGAATCAAAAGCTAAGGCATTTAGTATAAACAACCAAGATATGCTTTCCGACAACTATAGCGTATTTGATTATTTTGA
>JAGPJL010000150.1:0-4268 GCA_018054455.1 Parabacteroides sp. | reverse complement strand
ATACGAGATGGTCGATAATGGGTATCAGGCTTTTGCCGAGTTCAGTCAAAGAATATTCCACTTTGGGCGGTATCTCGGCATAAAGTTTTCTTCGAATCAGGCCGTCGGCTTCGAGGCTTTTCAAGGTTTCGGTAAGCATCTTCGGAGATATATCCGGAATGGCCTTGCTTATGGAGTTGAAACGTGTTGCTTCGTTCTCGGAAAGGACACACAGAATAAGCATGGCCCATTTGCCGGAAAACCGGGACAGGATGTTACGAACGGGACAACTCTCGATACAGGTATATTTTTTCAGATTTTCTTGTAATGGTAAACTGTTCATTTCTAATAATAATTACTTCTAGGTAAGTGTCTTACATTTTTGTAAGTTCTTGTATATTAATTTTTTATATACTAACTTTGAACTATCAAAACGAAAGTTGGTTTTCATTACAAAGTTAATCAACTTTATTAAAAGTAAAGAATATGAGCGAAATTAAAATCATGAGCAAGGGTGAAAAATATGCCCATGCGTCGGTCGGTTCCCTCAACGGTTTCGAGGGAAAACAGTTCGTAAAAGAGGCTACCGAGGCCACTTCGTGCGAAATCTCGTTTGGAACGCTTCCCTCGGGTGCAGCCGTGCCTTTCTTCCACAGTCACAAGGCCAACGAGGAAAACTACATCATCCTCTCTGGAGCAGGCAGATTTCAGGTAAACGACGAAGTCTTCGACATAGCCGAAGGTTCTGTTATCCGTGTGGCTCCGGGTTGCGACCGCAACCTCAAATGTACCTCGGCCGAACCGATGACCTACATCTGTATCCAAGCAAAGAACGGCAGTCTGGAAGGATATACCATGACCGATGCCGAAATCACCGAACGGAAGAATTTGTTATGAATATAAGACAAATTCGCAATGCAACGGTAGTTATTGAATTCGAAGGCAAACGATTCCTCGTCGATCCAATGTTGGGAGACGAGGGGTCGTTAGCTCCCTTTCCGATGCCGTAATAATCACCCATACGCATACGGACCATCTCGACCATACGGCCCTTGAAAGCCTGCCTAAAAATACGAAGATTTTCGTGCAGGACGGAAAAGACAGGGACTATACGTCTGCAACATCCGGCTATTAAATAAAAAAGAATCAGCAAAATGTTTTAATAATATTTTATCGATGGCAATGTAATTGTTTTCAATAAAAAAGATAACTTTGTGGTAGATACATCTTAAAAGGTGTTTAATCGTTTTTGTTGCCTGTTTTATGTCTAATACTAAATGACCACTGTCTTATGGCTTTGAACCGCCGACAATTTATTCAACGATGTACGCTTCTGTACGGAAGCATTCTTTTGTTTCCTGCGTGTCATGTTTCGGGAAGCAAAACATCCTATTATTCTTTTTCGGAAGAGGTTGGGGAGTGTATTGGTGCAATCTCCGAACAATTTATTCCTGCCGATGATTTTCCGGGTGCTAAAGACGCGGGAGTGGTTAATTTTATTGATAAGTTGCTTTTTCAACGTTTCCCGGATCTAAAGGAGAAATACCTGAAGGGAATTGAGGCCGTGGAAGCTTCGGCCCGTGATTCTTTTGGAAAATCGTTTGCTTCGCTGGCATGGGATCAGCAAATGCTTTTTCTGCAAAAAATGGAAAGGGGTGAGTTGGCGATCGATCGCTGGAAGGATATTTCGCAAAGTGAGTTTTTCGAGATGATCCTCCGTCACACGATGCAGGGTTTTTATGGATCTCCCCGCCATGGTGGCAATAAGAATTATGTAAGCTATCGGATGATGAAAGTAGATTTCCCCTTATTAATCGGACAGAACAGGTATGAAAAATAAACAATATACAGCCATTGTTATCGGTGCGGGTGCGGGCGGTGGTGTTGTGGCTAAGGAATTGGCTGTAAGTGGGATAAAGGTTGTTTTGTTTGAGCGGGGCGACTGGCCTTCGTATGATAAGCATATCAACGACGAACTTATTTCCCAGCGGGTACAGGATTTGGGGTCGGCTTTCGGTCCGGATTGGGAAAAGAATCCCCGGGTGGTGCGCTATGCGGATGAACGCGAAAAGATTGTGACGGCTCAAAGTTATGAATATAATCATGTGGCAGCTTGCGTAGGGTCGGGAACTGTTTCTTATGGTGCCATGGCCTGGCGTTTCATGCCAGAGGATTTTAAAATGAAATCCACTTATGGAGAGGTAAAGGGCTCTACACTTACCGACTGGCCAATCACCTATGAGGAACTGGCTCCTTTTTACGATCAGGCCGAACGTGAGATTGGGGTGTCGGGTGATATGTCTTCAAATCCTTTTGCGGCTAACAGGGATAATCCGTATCCTATGCCGGCTTTCGAATTTAACAAAGATGGGGCGTATCTGGCTGATGTTTGCCGAAAGATGGGCCTGCATCCCTTTTCCATTCCTATGTTGAGAAACTCTGTTCCTTATAACGGGCGGGCGGGATGTATCCGAAATCGTACTTGTTGTGGTTTTGCTTGTCCGGTTGATGCCAAAAACGGAACGCAGAATACGGTCATTCCCGTGGCTATGCAAACCGGGAATTGCGAGGTGAAAACGAATTGTTTTGTTTACAAGATTCATACGGATGAAAAGCACCGGGCTACAGCTGTTTCTTATTTCGACGAAAAGAAGAGGGTGCACAGACTGGATGCGGATATCATTGTTGTGTGTGCTTCCGCCAGTGAAACGGCCAGGTTACTGCTGAATTCCAAATCGAAAGGTTTCCCCAAAGGAATTGGAAATGAAAATGATTGGGTAGGACGTAATTTACAGGGGCATGCTTATACCGGAGCTTCCGGACTTTTTGATTTTGATATTCTCGATCTGGCTGGTCCGGGGGCCTGTATGGCGATCAATGATTACAACCATCACAATGAGGGAATTATTGGCGGCGGATTGCTTGCCAATGAGTTTTATCAGCTTCCTTATGCTTTTTCGCAACATCGTCCGCCGGGTGCTGCCCGTTGGGGCATTGAGAATAAACGGTTTCAACGTGACAACTACTTCCGGTTGGGGCGCATGATTGGTCCCATTCAGGAGATGCCAAATTGGGAATCGCGTGTAATGGTTTCCGATAAGGTGAAAGACTTTTGGGGTGTGCCGGTTGTGGTGAATACGGGTGAGCGTCATCCGCTGGATGAAAAACAATGTGATTTTCTATCTTCCAAGGCCGAAAATATTCTGAAAGAGGCTGGTGCCGTTCAGACATGGAAGCATGGGGGAGGCCGAGGCATGACCGGCGGTCAGCATCAGGCAGGGACCTGCAGGATGGGTGATGATCCGGCGACTTCGGTCGTAGATCGTTACGGACGTGTACATGATATGGATAATCTTTACATTGCCGACGGGAGTGTAATGGTGAACAACGGAGGCTTCAATCCGGCGCTTACTATTTTGGCTCTGGCATTTAGAACAGGAAATCATATTGTAAAGGAATGGACAGGGGGTGAAAGATGAAAAAAAGAGGGGTGTTTCTGTTGATTGGCATTGGTTGTGTGCTTGTTGCCATTGGTTCTTATAAGATGGCTTATTCTATCAATCCCGATTATACCTGTGCTCTGTGTCATGAAATAGAAAAGAGTTGTACGACCTGGCGGGGTTCATCTCATGCGGATGTGGCCTGTATCGATTGCCACGGGACTGCTTTAAGTAACGGACTAACGGGTGTGACCGGGAAATTGAATATGGTATATATTCATTTTACAGAGAAGAAGACTAACGAGGATGTTTTTCTCACGGAGAAACAGTCTCTCGATATGGCTAAACGTTGTGCCGAATGTCACGGAGCCGAAGAGAAGGCTTGGTTGTCTGGTGCACATTCTTCTACATACAAGGATATTTTTATGGATGAGGCTCATAATCAATTAGAAAAGCCTTACAGTGATTGTCTCAGGTGTCACGGCATGTTCTACGACGGTGATATCAATAGCCTGATGTCATTGGAGGGAAGGGATTCTGGTAAATGGCATATTAAAGATGCGGATCAGGTGGATCGACCAACAATCACATGTTTGGCTTGTCACCAGGTTCATGCTTCCCAGCCTCGCAGCCTTAACTATAAGGATTTGAATGCAGAGGAGAAAGCGAATTTACTGAAGAAAACAAGTCGTCCAGGTACAGCCTTGTATGTGAGGGCTGAAAAAAGGCACATGCCATCTTCCAATCTTATGCAGATAAAGATGCACCGCCAGGATACGCTTGTTCGTGTTTCCGAAGATCCCAATGTAAAGCTATGTATGCAATGCCATGCACCCAATGGTGTCCATG
>JAGPJL010000053.1 GCA_018054455.1 Parabacteroides sp. | reverse complement strand
TTTGTTTTATATAACCAGGCATAGGGAAAAAGATGCGCACCGGTGATGATGGCATAGGTCATGATAAAATAATCGGGCATTTTAACCAACGTGAATATAAGAAATGGGAAATAAAACAATTGCGCGAAGTTTAGCCAAAGGCCTAAAGGCTGCAAAGGATTTTCTTCTATTTTCCATTGTGTTTTCAATATTTTAGATAACCCCAGAGCAGTGGGAAGCAACAAAGAACTTACCATAAAAACCAATACTGATTTATTGTACGAGCTTATGGGTAATGTCCATATATAAGCAACTAAACCCCATATAATAGTTGCAGACAAGGTAAAATCGATGCCATTCCTGGCTTTAAGAGAAAGTTCAATTTTAAATTTATCAAAAGATTCCATATCAGTTTATGTTGTGGTGAATACATAAATTTATCGGGATGCAAGATCGGAAAAAAATTAATTATTCCGGCAATATGCACCCAGATTAATATGGATATGCAACTATTTTAGTTATGTTACCTCGAACGTTTCTTTTTAACCAACAGGCGGTCTACGGCAAACTTTCCTGGTCCTGCGATATACATCATTACGTATACCATTAGGTAAATGAACGCGGGTTCTTTCACTCCAAAGGGATCTGCACCATGTATTACAAAGAATGCAATTACCATGGTGAATATCAATGGGATTAGCGCCAGCCGATAAAGTGCGCCCAGTATAAAGGCTACCGAACAGATTACTTCTGCAAAAATAGCCAGGCTAAGGGATATGGTACTGCCTACTCCCACAGGATCGGGAAATGTGGCCGATAACGTGTCGAAATTATCCCACTTTTGTAAGCCGTGTGTCATCATTAATATACCGAACAGGATTCTGAATCCGAGTAATAGAAAAGAGTAATCTGTAGCGTCGGGCTTCGACGGGAAAAGAAATTTTTGTATCATAATTTATGTTTTTAATGTTTCATCTATAATAGATAACAGGTTGTTTAATTAAGTTGTTCGTAAATAGAAGGAATAAAGTGGATGAAAGCATATTTAGCTGGTAAATATACTGGGAACAGAATCAAGATTACTAATAAACTACTCATACTTCAGCTGGGGAATCATCATACTTCAAATGAGGTATAATAATTCCTCAGATGGAGTACGATAATACTTCAGCTGTAGAATTACGTAAACAGGGTATTAAACGGATCAATTATATACTACTTTGGGGATTGTTTATAGTAGTAAAAAAGGTAATGGATAACCGACCAATCGCCGACCATATAAAGGGAAGTGCATTGTAAACTGAAATCAGCGCTTAGTTAAGGGATACGGTGCGTTTAGCCGGTAGTGGCAGGTGTGAGATGGAGACAGATGGATTTCCGGATCTGTCACTTTGCCAATCCCGCATTTGCAAAGGGTTCTGGAGGATTTTGTGATAGATGACAGATGAAATTGAATTTTTTCTGTTTTACTGGAAATAAAAAAGGCGATACCTCCTAAAAGATATCGCCTTACAGGTGACCAGGGAGGGATTCAAACCCTCGACCTTCAGAACCGGAATCTGACGCTCTATTCACTAAGCTACCCAGCCAAAGACAGTGCAAAAGTATATATAATAAAGGAGTAAAACAAATCTTAACCGGAAAGAGTTGACTTAATAATAGTTTTTAAAAATCTAAATGCACTTCTGTTATTTTGTTTAGTCTTTTTGCTTAAAGTATGTCAATTTGCAATAAATAAATAAATTTAATTGCTAATTTACTATTAATACGTATCTTTGCCTCCCATTATTTGAAATATCAAAAAGCACATTCAGTATATGAGTTACTTAATTAAACCTAAGGGTTACAAGGCTTTGCTTAACCTGGCACAAACCGAAATGGGAATAAAACAGATAAAAGATTTCTTTCAACAGAATCTTTCTTCCGAATTACGTTTGCGTCGTGTTACAGCGCCATTATTTGTCCTGAAAGGAATGGGAATTAATGATGATTTGAATGGCGTTGAACGCGCTGTTTCGTTTCCCATCAAAGACCTTGACGATGCCAGAGCCGAAATTGTTCATTCACTGGCTAAGTGGAAAAGACTCACTTTGGCTGATTATAACATTGAAGAAGGTTACGGAATCTACACGGATATGAACGCCATCCGTTCTGATGAAGAACTTGGAAACCTACATTCATTATACGTTGATCAGTGGGACTGGGAACGAACAATACGGAAAGAAGACCGTACTATCGATTTCCTTAAAGAAATTGTATGCCGTATTTATGCCGCCATGGTTCGAACAGAATACCTGGTATACGAAATGTTTCCGGAAATTAAGCCGATACTTCCCCGTGATATTTTCTTTATCCATTCGGAAGAACTGCTTCAACTATATCCTACCCTTTCTCCGAAAGAACGGGAAGACGAAATTACAAAGCAATATGGTGCCGTGTTCATTATTGGTATAGGTGGTGAACTTAGTAACGGCGAAAAGCACGATGGCCGTGCTCCGGATTATGACGACTGGACTACTCTTACTGAGAACGGACTGAATGGTCTTAACGGCGATTTACTTGTATGGAATGACATTCTGGGACGTTCTTTTGAACTATCATCGATGGGTATTCGTGTGGACAAGGAAGCGTTGATTCGTCAGCTCTCTTTGTGTGGCGCGGACGAAAAGAAAGACCTTTATTTTCATCAACGGCTACTAAACGATGAATTGCCTCTAAGTATAGGTGGTGGCATCGGACAGTCTCGCTTGTGCATGTTTTATCTTCGCAAGGGTCATATTGGTGAGATACAAGCAAGTATCTGGCCGGAAGAGATGCGTAAGGAAGCGCTGGAAGCCGGTATGCCGCTTATCTAAAACAATACGGCATGAAGGATGTAAAGATAGAAGAGAGCTGGAAAGAAAAACTGGCAGGTGAGTTTGAGAAGGATTATTTCCTTCAGCTTACTGGTTTTGTGAAGGACGAATACAAGCGGGGAACAGTTTATCCTCCGGGACCTTGTATTTTTGAGGCCTTTAATGCTTGTCCCTTCGATCAGGTAAAGGTGGTAATCTTGGGGCAAGACCCGTACCATGAACCTGGTCAGGCACATGGTCTTTGTTTTTCCGTACAGGAAGGCACAACTTATCCGCCTTCGCTTGTCAACATCTTTAAAGAAATAGAGCAGGATTTAGGCATTACTATGCCTAAAAGCGGGAATCTTTCCCGTTGGGCCTCGCAAGGTGTGCTATTATTAAATGCAACGCTCACAGTAAGGGCTCATCAGGCTGGTTCGCATCAGAATAAGGGATGGGAAGCTTTTACGGATGCGGTGATACATCGTTTAGCCGAAGAGCGTCAGCATATCGTATATATTCTTTGGGGTGCTTATGCGCAAAAGAAAGGTGCTTTTATTGATGCCTCACGCAACCTTGTGTTAAAGTCGGCACACCCTTCTCCCCTTTCGTCGTACCGGGGATTCTTTGGATGTAAACATTTCAGCAAGACAAACGAATACCTTGTGGCAACAGGACAAACTCCTATTTCCTGGTAACCGAATAACCTACAAAAAGAAAAGGGAGTTCCGAAATGATCGGAACTCCCTTTTCTTTTTGTATATTCTGTAGTTAGTACCAGGACTGACCTTCGCGGTAACTGCTGCTCTGGTTGTACTTGAGGTCTTTCAACAACGACGAACTAACGGCGATAGAAAAGGTATAAGACTTATACGGGCCTATTGGCATAAAGCTGCCAGACATCTGCCAGCAGTGTAAATTACGGGTTACACTGCAATTCATATAGGCTATCTTATTTGTATCGAAATCGTATGTTGCATTAAAGTTTAAGCGCCAGTTCTTGGTTGGTTGAATATTTCCGTTAAAGCTCAGGTTATGGGTAAGTTTATATTTGTACTCCAATGTACTTGGATTGAAATCTCCATAACCAAGGCTCATCCCGTAACTAAATGCCAAACTCCATGGAACTTTGTTTGCCTGATAGCCATCAGCATCAAACTCTCCAACCTCTTTCTTCTTTTCACGAAGCCTTCCGCCCTCAGTAGTTGTTTCGGTATCTTCAGCATCCACTTCCCGCGCAATTCCGTCTTCTCCGATAACTCGCTCCTTTTCTTTCTCTTTATCTGTGTCTTCCTTCGTTTCGCCACCAAATAATTTAGCTAAAGTTTCATTATTCAGCGTATAAGAGAAGTTAGTTCCAGTGGAACGTAGTCGGCCGAAACCCTTTCCTGCTTCCCAGCGGGGTACGTTAACCCTCCTTCCGTCTTCGTTGTAAGTATAGGTATCAAACACCGCATTCAGGTTCAGGGTGTAGCTTTTAGAAAACTTCAGACGAATACCCACCGACATGTCGCTCCATTTAAAAGAATCGGCCGCCAAATTATAACTCATAGACATAGACAACTTGTCGATCAGACTAATCTTTTTAAAACCTGACGAATCCTGATCACTTCGAATCTTCATCTCCACGTTATTATTGATAGCAAAGCTCACAGATCCTTGCTTGCCTCTGGGGGCCGTGCTAAACATCTGGTTCGTGAATGGCGAATAGTTTACTGTTACCATTTCGTTATTCTCGTCCATGTAAGCATAGTTTTCATAAAAGCCATACTTCGGATCGCTAAAGTCGGGCGAAGCACTGAAACTTACCGATGGCTCAAAGCGGTGACGAATCATTTCTACCTTGTTTCCCAAGAAAGGAAGTGGTTTGTAAAAACCATACAGGGTTGTGGATGCCGAGATGGAGGTATTATAGTTATATACTCTATAAAATCCATAGGTTGTATCCTGAATCGCTTGTCTGTTGGTTATAGTATTCCATCCAAAGGTTTCTTTGCTCGTGTACCACCTTTCTGTATAGTTAAACGACGGCGAAATATTGATGTATTTAAACAGGTTGAATGTGGCTGAAATCGGAATGGTATGCTGCATCGCATTCTTCCAGTCTTTAACAAGACTCGATTTCATCAACAGGTTTTCTTTCGTATTAATGCTGTTACGAAGATAACCGGAATAACTCATTGAAATTTTTTCGAACCATTTTTCTTTACCTACTCCATTTTTCCGTTTAAACGGATAAATCCGGCTTAGTGAAACAGAAATATCGGGCAAGGTAACAGAGATAGAGGAATCGCGCGAACGCTGATTGATGTTCATCGTTGCCGACAAACTAAGGGGACTATTGGGAAAGCGTTGCGATAAACTGACACTCGACCCTTTTGTATTGGTTGTTGAACTCTGATTGTAGATATTGGTAAGCTGGTTGCGGTCGTAGCTGCTGGTCGCGAAGTTCACGCTGGCAGAAAAACTACGATACGGATTGGATTTTGCATCCTGCGAATGCGACCAGGTAATTTTAAAGTCTTTCGATTTACTATAATCGGGCAATCCCTTATCACCCAGAATGGTGGTTAGTGTAGAAACATTAAAGTTTCCCGAATATTTATATCGTTTTTTGTAAGCCGAACGGGCAGATAATCCCCATGAGCCTTTGGTATAAATCTCTCCTGTTAATGCCAGATCTACATAATCACTCAAAGCAAAATAATATCCTCCGTCGCGCAGGAAGAACCCCCGGTCCATCTCGTCGCCGAAAGTTGGCATAATGACCCCTGATGAGTAACTATCCGAGAATGGGAAAAATCCGAATGGAATGGCAAGTGGCAACGGCACATCTTCTATGACAAGATAAGCCGGACCTGTTACTATGTTTTTCTTCGGACGAACCTTTGCTTTAGAAAGTTGCAGGTAAAAGTGCGGATGGTCATGATCGTCGCAGGTAGTATATTTACCGCCCATCATAAACATATCATTATTGGCCATCTTCTTTGTGCGACCTGCCGTTACATATCCTTCTCCTTGTTGGGTAATCACATCGGTGATATAGCCTTTCTTGGTCCCGAAGTTATAACGCATGGTTTTACTTTCGTATTGCTGGTCGCCATCCTTAAAGAGCGGGTATCCAAATTCCTCGCCAATGGAATCGAGGCCGAATTTGGCAAACACCAGACTACTGTCCATGTTCATTTCGATTACCTCCGACTGCAGTTCTATCTGACGGTACTTTACGTTTCCTTCTCCGAATAGATAAGCCCAGTTACCCGCTGTCATCATAATCGAATCTTTGGCCTGATAGGTTACTACCGCATCCAGGGCATTTTTCTTCTTACGGGTCGAGTCGGCAACTACAAGAGAGTCTTGCTTTACAGCAAGCGTATCTTTAGGTGCAACAAGTGTGTCTTGTCCTGCCACAGAAAGGGAATCGGATGCAACACGAACTCCCTGAGCGTATGTTACAACTCCCCAAATCAGCACGACAAATAATATGATAAGGACTTTTTTTGTATGAAACATCCTGTATTTCTTAACAGTTTCAGCTGGCAAATGTATAATAAATAACCCGATTATGACTGGTTTAATCTCCTAAAAAGAGTTTACACCAATTATCAAAACGTAAAAGCGTCTCATCTCCGAAGCGAACAAGCCCTTTTCGTACCTTTTCGACCGACTTCTCTTTCTCCAGCTTCGTTTTACTATAAAACTTATCGGCAAAACAAATCAGCTGTTCTTCCATCGACTCGGGTTGCATATCGCGATGAGGAACAGGCAGGTTTCTTTCAATAATCATTTCAAGCGAAAGTCCAGTTCCGGTGTGCCGTTCGCTTACCAAAGCATGCTTTGGATAACCTTCCGCCCTAAGAAGGTCTGCACCAAGATACCCGTGACAAATATATTCGGCGTCACCGTGGCAATCAATCTCTGGTGCATTGCAAAGAAATATGCCTATATCATGAAGCATTGCCGCTTCTTCAATAAAAGTAAGGTCCAGATTCAGCTCCGGATGCTTGCGGGCAATTTCAAGTGCCTTGTCTGCCACAGAACGGCTGTGGGTAACCAGTATATGATAAGCTTCGGACGAGCTTGGATAATACTTCTTGATTATATCGATCGGGTTCATTTGTTAACATTCAATTTAATGGATGCAAATTTAGGGAATCATTGTGACATTTGCTACTTTTGCAGGCAGTAAGCAATGATTTCTAAGGGACTTTACCTGTTTATAAGTACATGGTTTTACTAAATGCCAGTTAATAATAAAAAAAATGAAAGCTATATTTTGGATCTTTTTCTTGCTTTGTTTTCCTGTTATTGTACCGGAAAGCATGGGCGCCGGACCGAAAGGGGCTCCATTAAAACTGGGTGCCGAGCGGATGGAGGTAGTTACTCGATTACTAAAAGGTAAACAAGTAGGATTGGTGGTTAACCAGACTTCCGTAATTGAGGACGGACAGGTTCACTTGCTGGATGCTTTGCTTGCCAAAGGAATTGACGTGAAAAAGGTATTTGCCCCCGAACATGGATTCAGGGGAACCGAAGACGCCGGACAGGATGTTAGCGATAGCCGCGATCTGAAGACAGGGATTCCTATTATTTCCATCTATGGGAAAAACAAAAAACCTTCGGCACAGCAGCTGGAAGGGTTGGATGTTGTGGTGTTCGATATTCAGGATGTAGGCGCACGCTTTTATACATACATAAGTACTATGCATTATGTAATGGAGGCTTGTGCAGAAAACGACAAAGAATTTATCGTACTCGATCGTCCAAATCCCAACGATTTTATAGACGGACCGGTAAGACAAAAGGGGCTCGAATCTTTTGTCGGTGTGGATCCGATTCCGGTTTTGCACGGATTAACTGTTGGCGAGCTTGCCTGGATGATTAATGAAGAAGGATGGCTGAACAGTACTCCGGATTCTTGTAAACTTAAGGTGGTGAAAATGGAGAACTGGCGTCACGGCGATCCCTATTGGTTACCTGTTAAGCCATCGCCCAACTTACCAAATGACCAATCTATACGGTTGTATCCATCGCTTTGCTTTTTCGAAGCAACCAATGTTAGTGTAGGAAGAGGTACCTTCTTTCCTTTTCAGGTAATAGGGTATCCGGATAAGAAATACGGTGAATTCTCGTTTACACCGGTCCCGCTTACCGGATTAGATACAAATCCTCTTCAAAAAAACAAAACTTGTTATGGAGTTGATTTAAGGGAGCTTCCTTTCGAGGGTGGATTAACTCTCCGTTTTTTCCTCGAATTTTACAAAATGGCTGGAAAAGATCAGGCTTTCTTCTTTTCGCGTCCGGCATGGTTTGATCTGCTTGCCGGCACTAAGCAACTTCGCTATCAGATTGTGCGGGGTTTGAACGAGAAGGAAATCAAAGCATCGTGGCAGCCCGAACTGGATAAGTATCGCAAAATGAGAAAAAAGTATTTGCTTTACAAAGATTATCCTACGAAAAAATAAATTAAAGATATATGGAAAAAATCTGTCCCTGATGGAGCTTCCATACCATGGGGGCAGATGGATTCCATTTTCCTAATTATAGTAATAAATTTATTTACAAATGAAAAAAGTTGAAATGATTGCAGGAGGTAAGCTGCGTTTCCGACGCTTCGCGCGAAAGAACTATGCTGTATTCTGCAGTTTACACAAAGTGGTGAACATTGGCGTAATTACGGCCTCTACCCTGCTCTTTTCCGTTCCGGACTCAGCACAGGCTCAGGAAGTAATTAAACTTTCCCCGGAAGAAGAGACTTCGGTTTCGCTCGATGAAGTGGAAGTTACAGCCTCGCGGGCACCTATGGCGCTAAATCAGGCAGCCAGAATTGTGACGGTCATTTCCGCACGCGAAATTGCTGCGGCGCCGGTCACCAGTATCCAGGATCTTTTAGAGTATGCCGCAGGCGTGGATGTGCGGCAACGAGGCGAAGGGGGAACCCAGGCCGATATCTCCATCCGCGGAGGAACTTTCGATCAGATTGCCGTGCTCCTCAACGGCGTAAACCTCTCCAATCCCCAGACAGGACATTACAGCTTCGATTTACCTGTCAACCTTTCCGACATTGAACGTATCGAGATTATTTCCGGACCGGCTTCCCGCATCTTCGGTGCCAGCGCGTTTGCCGGAGCAATCAACATCATCACCAAACCAGGAAATGAAAAGACCATCACCACCGATGTATATGCAGGTATGCACGAGTTATGGAAACTGGAAGCCGGAATTAATCACAAGGCAGGTAGTTTTAGTCAGCGCTTGTCGGCCGGATACAACTCTTCCGGAGGTTATACGGACAATACCGATTACAAGATGCTTAATCTCTTCTGGCAGGGAGTTGCCCGTACGCAGGAAGCTGATATTACCTTTCAGGCAGGGTATAATGATAAAGGTTACGGGGCAAACAGCTTTTACTCGGCAGCCTATCCCAATCAGTACGATAAAACACACCGTTACTTTTTATCGGCCGGAGCCGAAACCAAAGGACGTGTCCGTTTCTCTCCCAAAGTATACTGGACAAGGCATTCCGACCGTTTCGAACTGTTCCGCGATAATCCGGCCTCCTGGTATACCGGACATAACTACCACGAATCGCAGGTATTTGGTTCGTCTCTTAACGCTTCTGCAGAGTGGGCACTGGGGCAGACAACAGCAGGTACTGAATTCCGAAATGAAGGAATCCGCAGCAATGTTCTTGGCACCGATTTAAAAGAGCCACAGGAAGTCCCTTCCGAAGAAGGCAAGTTCTTTACAAAAGGAGCCAACCGAACTAATATAAGTTTTTTCCTTGAACATAATATTTTACTGCACCGATTCACCTTATCGGCGGGTTTACTTGCTAATTATCACACCGATCTGGACAATAAAATACGATTGTATCCCGGGATAGATGCAAGTTACCGGATTGCCGACAATATAAAAGTGTATGGAAGCTGGAACCGCGCACTGCGTATGCCAACCTTTACCGATTTGTACTACAAAAGCAAAACCAATATCGGTAATCCAAATCTGTTGCCCGAAGAAAGCGAAGCATTTGAAGCAGGGGTTAAGTATGGAAATCATTTTCTTAACGGACACATCGCCGGATTTTACCGGAAAGGCAGCAATATGATTGATTGGGTGAAAGCTAAACCCGAAGATCTTTGGGAAAGTAAGAATCTGACAGAGGTAAATAATCTGGGGATAGAAGCAAACATAACATTGTTGCCCCGCGAACTTATGGGTGAGAGGTTTTTTATCCATAAAGCTTCCGTAGCATATGCTTTTATCGATCAGGATAAATCCATCGAAGGTTATATTTCAAACTATGCGCTTGATTACCTAAAGCATAAATTCACAGCCCAGCTCAGTCACACGTTATGGAAAGATCTTTCCTTAACGTGGTACGCACGCTGGCAGGATCGCGCCGGTGGTTATACAAAGTACGAGGCATTGAAACCGTCTTACGAGGAATCTTACGCTCCCTACTGCGTGGTAGATCTAAACCTAAGTTACCCTATCCGTGCGTTTACTTTATATGCTGAAGTAAACAACTTGCTAAATACAACCTACTACGACCTTGGAAACATTCCGCAACCGGGTATGTGGTTTAAAGCCGGATTTAATTACAAATTCAATTACTAATAAAAAACGAAGAGGGCGTCTCCATCACGGGGGCGCCCTCTTCTCGTTTTACAACTACTAAATACTTTTTTTACCGTTTTCCGATAATCATTATCCTATTGCCATCCATGCTGTATAATGCAATAGAATTTATCGGACGACCTTCTTCAAGGGGTTCAAATCTAACAATTTTGTCTAATGCCTGAAACATCTCCATTTCTCCACTCATATCCTGACACGCCATGCGTGTAGATACAATCTGCTGAAACCTGAGACTATTTTTTTTAGCGTCCGCATATTCAATTCCTCCCGAAAACCGATTACAACCGGCATTACCTGAAATACGTTTGCGAGACACTTCAAATGTTATAAACTGATTTGATACTTCGGGGATAATTTTTTTGTTATTCATTTCGACAACATTCCATTCGCCGTCTAAATCCGAAAACGAGGCAGTCACCTCTTTAGATGACTTACAACCCGAACAGAATAATGGTAAACAAAACAAAAACAAAAAAATCCCCTTCTTCATTTTTTAATCTTAAAAATTAATCACACATAAGTAAGACGTATAAAGAGAGGCAAAAGTTTTTTCCGGAAGGTATAGTTTAGTCTATTTTAACATTTGAACGAATCAATGTACGTTTCTTCCACTTCTGGGATTTCCACCTGTAATAAAGAAGTGTGCCCCTGGAACACTCATCAAGTGCGAACCCTATCCACATGCCTGCCAATCCCCATCCAAACAGAATACCGAATGTGTAGCCACAAAACACAGCAAAGAACCACATGGAGAAAAGTCCGATAATTACGGGGAAAATTACATCTCCAGCCGAGCGAAGGGTCATTATAAACAATAATACAGCTGCTCTCCCCTGCTCCAGAATCAGGTCTACTGCCAACGCACCAATTCCCAGGACTATTATAGTTTCGTTCTGCGTAAACTGAGACAATAACGAGCGACTAAAAAGAAGAATAAGAAGGCTGGCACAGCCGGTTACTATCAGCGATCTTCGCAAAGCATACATGGTAAGCAGATAGGTTGCTTTTTTCTTTCCCATGCCAAGCAAGTTGCCGGCACATATTCCGGCACTTTGAGCCAAGGAAAGCGAAAACAAGTAAGTTACAATGACAATATTAACCACATATACTCTTGCAGCAAGTGCTTCTGTTCCCAAAATATTGACAAAATAGACAATCATCACCTGCGATGCATCGTAGCTGATTTGTTCGGAAGCGGCAGGTATGCCTATCTTAAGTGAAGCTTTAAGTTTGGCGAAAGGAAACGGCCGAAAATAATCCAGAGGCAAACGTTTTATCAGTCGTTTAAAAAGAACTATAAAAAGCAGCGTCATGGCTACTCCTCTGCAAACCGAAGTTGAAATAGCCGCTCCGTGTACTCCCAGAGCCGGAAATCCAAAGTGACCGAATATAAGTGAGTAATTTCCAAAAACATTTAGAATATTAATAAACAAGGTAACCTCCATGGCATAATTCGGCTTGTTGGCAGCCCTCAATACAGCCGAGATAGTCTGGCTTATGGCCTGAAAGAAAGCAAATCCGCCAACTGTACGCATATATATGGTAGCATCGGATAGTAGCTCCGGACGTATGTTCATTAACCTGAGCATATCCTCCCCAAAGAAAAACAACGATCCACTGATAAGCAGTCCTACTGTCGCATTAAACAATACAGACACGCCCATCACCTGTATAAAACTTTTATTGTCTTTAGCCCCGAAATAGAGCGAACACAACACTGTTGTACCTGTAGTAGTTATATTGAACAAAAGAAAAACCATCATCAGCAACTGATTGGAAACTCCAACAGCCGCAACCGAACTATCTGCATATCTGCTGAGCATAAGGGTATCTACCACTCCAAGCAACATGATAAGCAGATTTTCAATAAAGATTGGTCCTGTCAGTTTAAAAAGTCTGCTTTTGTAACCTCCTCCTTTTGGGAAAAATCGACTTACATTCATTCTGTTATTGTTATTCACACACCGTTATTTAAGTGTGCAAAGGTACAAGTAAACGGATAGTTTTTAATCAAATTCGGACTTTGTACTTTCTTTTTTAGGTGAGAAACCTTTTTTTAGGTGATTTTTATTTATGTTTGTAACTTTCAATTAGCATGACTTCTAGATATTTATGAATAAGATGATCAGTATAACTCTCAACGACTTTTCTAAAAAGCTTTCCTTGTTTGGGGTAATCGCCGTTTTTTCTTTCGGATTTAGCTGTAAACAAGCAGAAAAACCCGTTGAGGAAATTGTGGACCAACGTGAATTTCAGTATGGCATATGTACAGATTCGCTGGATGTAACCCATTACGTTATGGAATCGGGCGATAATCCGGCAACTATCTTTGCCCGTCTGGGTTTCACTCCTGCACAGGCCGACAGTATAACCAAGTGCGCATCTGATGTTTTGGATCCCAGAAAATTAAAAGCGGGAATGCAATATTGCACCATCACGTCGCCCGACAGCCTTGCTACCATAAAATACATCATATTTCCAAAATCGCTGACAGATTTTGTGATTATCAACTTATGTGAAGAATTGCCGGCTGCCTATCCTTTTGCCAAAGAAATAACATACAAACGGAAATTCGTAAACGGAACAATAAACTCTTCCCTTTGGAATACCATGAAGGAAGTTGGCTCCGATCCGTTGCTGGCTATTAAACTTTCGGATGTATACGCCTGGCAAATCGATTTTTTTGATGTGAAAGAGGGTGATTCATTCTCTGCCATCTACAACGAAGCGTTCATAGACGATACGGTATCATTAAGCATATCTTCCATTGAAGCCGCTGTTTTTACACATCAGGGTAAAGCGTACAAGGCGATCCCGTTTATGCAGGATAGTGTTCAGGAATATTATGATGAAGAAGGAAAAAGTTTACGTAAAGCCTTTCTTAAAGCTCCGCTTGACTTCTTCCGCATTACATCCAGATATAGCAATGCTCGTTTCCATCCAATTCTTAAACGTTACCGTGCGCATCATGGAATAGATTATTCTGCTCCCAAAGGAACTCCTGTAAAAAGCATTGGCGCCGGGGTTGTTATAGCTAAAGGATTTCAGGGAGGTGGAGGAAACTTCCTCAAAATAAGACATAATTCCTCCTACAGCACTACTTATATGCACCTATCAAGATTTGCACGCGGCATCCGTATCGGAAGCACTGTACAACAGGGTGAAGTTGTAGCTTACGTTGGATCTACCGGATTATCAACAGGTCCACATCTTGATTTTCGGGTATATAAGAATGGTCAGCCCATTAATCCGCTTCATGTCGAAGCGCCTCCTTCCAAGCCTGTTAAACCGGAACTGCGCGACAGCTTTCTTCTTGTAAAGAAAACTTTACTGAACGAAATTGACAGTTGCATAAGGTTGAATCTGGCTCATCCCAACAGAACAATGGCTTTAATTAATGCTAATACCAATATGAAATGAAATTTTTAGGTAATCTTATCTGGCTTATTTGCGGAGGCATTATTACCAGTATGGAATATCTGGTAGCCAGTTTACTGATGATGGTAACCATTATCGGAATTCCTTTCGGGCTGCAGACGTTGAAACTTGCCATGCTTGCCTTGTGGCCTTTTGGAAGCAAAGTTACCGACAGCGGTAATTCCGGAGGATGTTTATCAGTTATTATGAATGTGATCTGGATATTGTTGGGAGGTATCTGGATTTGCCTCACTCACCTGTTTTTTGGAGTACTGCTCTGCATTACTATAATTGGTATACCTTTCGGAATGCAGCATTTTAAAATGGCAGCCCTTGCTTTGGCTCCGTTCGGAAAGTCTATCTCATAAAACGGCTGTCTGAGAAATAATAAATAAAGACTGCTTATCCATTAGAAACTGGATAAGCAGTCTTTATTTATTCAGTCTATTGCCACTTGTTCAACGTCAATAGATTGATTTAAAAAGATAGAGGCGGCTTCTGCAAATTTAGCGGCCGACTCTGTTGTAAGGAAACGACTGGTGCCATTTTTTGTTAGTTTGGCATCCATCTCGGGATGTCTCAACAGGTAATCCTTTAAACTGGAGGCCACATATTCTCCCTGAGCAAATACAGTTATGCCCTGAGGTAAGAACTGTTTTATCTTGTCAATAAGTAAAGGATAATGGGTACAACCAAGAATCAATGTGTCTATTTGCGGATCTTTGGTTAATAAGGAGTCCAAATGTTTTTGTATAAAGTAATCCGCTCCCGGTCCGTTAAATTCGTTGTTCTCGACCAATGGAACCCACATAGGACATGCTTCTCCGGTAACTACAATATGAGGAAACATCTTTTCAATTTCCAATGTATAAGACTGCGATGAAATAGTTCCCGAAGTACCTACAACACCTACATGTTTTGACTTACTTATACTATCCACAAGTTCTACAGTAGGGCGAATTACACCCAATACACGACGATGGGGATCTATCGAAGCAAGATCATTTTGCTGAATAGTACGCAACGCTTTGGCGGAAGCTGTATTACATGCGAGAATAACAAGGTGGCAGCCTTCGTTAAATAGTTTCTCAACGGCTTGAAGTGTGAAACGATAAACAACCTCAAAAGATCTGGACCCGTAAGGAGTGCGGGCATTATCGCCGAGATAAAGGAAATCGTAACCGGGCATAACTTCCCGGATTTTTTCATAGATTGTGAGACCGCCGTATCCGGAATCAAAGATTCCAATTGGACCTGGACATTGTGATAACATATATATTCCTCCTATATAAAAAAGGATGCCTTCCAAAGAAAGGCATCCTCAGGACACTATATCGTATTCCTATTTTACTTTAATCCTAATTTTGATTTTACAAAAGGAGTTGCATCAACTGCACTTGTTCCTTTGTAAAGTAACACTGACGGATCAATGATGTACATGTATCCTTTTTCGTCGCCTACAGCCTTGATAGTTGTTTGAACCTTCTGTTGTATCGGAGTAAACAATTCCTGTTGTTTCTTCTGAACATCTTGTTCAGCTACTTGCAGAAAGTTGTTAATACGTTCCTGGATATCCTGAATTTCCTGCATTCTTCTTAACTTGATATTCTCTGTCAAAGAGTCTTGCTGAGCGATATAATCAGAATACTTCTTTTGATATTCATCCTGCATTTGCTTCAACTCTTTTTTGTAATTTTCGTTAATCTCTGTCATTTGCTTTTCCATTGCAGCCAATTCCGGCATAGCAGTGATAACTTCCTGAGTGTTTACAAACGCAATTTTTACATCCTGGGCAAAAGCTCCAAGTGGGAGAACCATCATTAAAAAGACAATAAGTTTCTTCATTTTCTATTTTTTATTACTTGTTATTAATCCTGGTAAAGCGCACAAATTTAAGCAATTATTTTGAATAACCTAATTTTAGCAAGACTTCATTGCTGATATCGATTTTAGGGGATGCGAAGATGATACTCATTGCAGACGCTCTGTCTACAACTACCTGGTAACCTTTCTCTTCAGCAATAGTCTTTACCGCATTGTAAATTTCATCCTGCATCGGTTTCATAAGACTTTCCCGTTTTTTATACAGTTCGCCTTCGGCTCCAAAGTACTTTCTCTTCACGTCCTGAGCTTCCTGTTCTTTACGAACGATTGCCTCTTCCCGTTTGGTTTTCATCTCGGCAGAGAGAAAAACCAGGTCGCTTTGATATGTTTTATACATATTCTGAGCTTCCTGCTGAATTGCTTCTACTTCGTTCTGCCACTTTTCAGATAGCTGGCTTAACTGTTCATTTGTCATTTCGTAGGCGGGGATATTCTTCAAAATATATTCCATGTCTATCAGCGCAAACTTCTGTGCCATGCCCGCAAACGAACAAAGAAGAAGCATTGAACACATGTAGAAAATCTTTTTCATAATCATTCTTTTTTAGTTCTACAATAACTGTTAGACTGCAAATATAACCAGTAGTTTATATCTTACACTACATTTCACATTAATTAAAACTCTTGTCCGATGATAAAGTGGAAATTACTTCCTCCGGAAGTACGTGAACCATTTACTTTATCGAAACCATAAGCCCAGTCGATACCCATCATACCAATCATAGGTAAGAAGATACGTACACCAACACCGGCAGAACGTTTCAGGTCAAACGGACTAAAGTCTTTCAGGTTCTGCCAGGCATTACCCGCTTCTGCAAACACCAAACCGTAAATAGTAGATGTTGGTTCAAGAAGGAATGGATAACGTAATTCCATTGCCAGACGAGAGTAGGCATATCCATAGGAGTTATACCCATTATTTCCGGCGATACTACCATTTTCGTAACCACGAAGACCAATCGTTTCGGTTGCATACGTACTTGAGTAACCACTCATACCGTCGCCACCCATATAGAATGTTTCGAAAGGCGATCTTTTGTGCTTATTATAGTAACCAAGGAATCCGTATTCAACACGAGACATCAACACTGGTGTGCGCTTTACTGTAAGCGGAGTTAACGGAGAGAATATCTTGGCTTTGAACTTCCATTTGTGGTATTCAATAAAGTTGAATTTACCTTGATCATTGTCAGACATGGAAGCATAGTCTTTTCCATCCCAAGAAGAATATGGAGGTGTGGCTGATACAGAAACAGAGAACTGTGAACCTTTACGTGTATACAATGGATTATCCACAGAGTTACGTTGCAACATCAATTCCAAATTGATATTGTGACTGTTTCCGTTTTGAACAAGGAAGTATGCCCAATCTTTCATCATGTACAATTGATAGTTCAATGTAAGCATGAACTGAAAATAGTCATCCGGCCAATTAAGACGTTTACCGTAACCAACAGACAAACCAAGCATCTTAATCGATTTATCAGGGTCGTAAGCAAGTTCATAATTTCCATAAGAACTTCCGTAGTTTCCGTAACCAGATCCATAACCAGATCCGTAACCCGATCCATAACCTCCGTAACCATAGCCTGATCCATAATAAGGATTGTATCCGTATGAGCTGCTACTTAAGTAGTTGCTGCTAACATCAGACTGCATTGAGAAATAAGCACTTACCGACAAAGTATTTGGGCGCTTACCTCCAAACCAAGGATCCATAAAGGAAACACTATATGCCTGGTAATAACGACCATTAGTCTGTCCGCTCAACGTTAAAGTCTGACCTTCACCCTGAGGGATTATACCTTTATAAGTAGATGGATTCAAGAAGTTTTTCATTGAGAAGTTGGTGAATTTAAGACTCAACTTACCAATTACACCTGTTTGCCCCCAACCAGCAGAGAATTCAACCTGGTCGTTTGCTTTTGATACAAGATTATACTGAATATCTACTGTTCCGTTTTCTGCATCTGGTACAGGATTAGGATTCATATTTTCAGGGTCGAAGTGTCCCATCTGAGCAAGCTCACGAACAGAACGAATCAAATCTTCGCGGCTAAACAACATACCTGGCTTGGTACGGAGTTCACGGCGAACAATATCTTCATATAAACGGTCGTTACCGTTTATAATAATACGGTTGATAGTTGCCTGCGGACCTTCCTGAATACGAATTTCCAACGCGATAGAGTCATTTTCCACTTCCACTTCAACAGGATCTGCTCCGAAAAACAAATAACCATTATTGTAGTAAACGTTTGAAACCGCATCATCTTCGGTTGATAAACGTTCGCCAAGCTTCTTTTGATTATACACATCTCCTGCTTTCATTCCAAGGATAGCCTGCAAATAATCAGTTGCGTACTGAGTGTTACCTACAAAAGTTATATCTTTAAGGTAATACTTTTGTCCTTCATCAATCGATAAATATATATCGACTGTCTTTTCATCGTGATTAACAACACTATCAGATAAAAGTACAGCATCGCGGTAACCCAATTCATTATACTTACCGATGATGTTCTTTTTGTCGTTTTCGTATTCTTCTGTCACAAATTTCTTTGTACTGAACATTTCTTTAAAGCTGGTTTTGAAATCACGCTTCAAAGAAAACTTTTCATTCGTCTTCTTCATCGCCTTCTTCAGGTCTGCACTCTTTAGCATGCTATTCCCCGCAAAGAAGATCTGATTGATTTTTGTTTTTTCGTGTTTGTCGATATTGATATCAACGATAACTTCGCCTTCTTTGGAAACATCGTCTTTCTGCACAATCTGTACATCAACGTTTTTGAATCCTTTTCCGTCGAAGAATTTCTTAATAACAATTTTAGCCCGGTCAATCAGGTTTGGAGTAACCTGGAATCCTTTTTTCAGATTCAGTTTGGCTTCAAGGTCTTCGCGTTCTCCTTTTTTTATTCCATTGTAATTAACTTCCGAAATACGCGGACGCTGTTTTAACCTGATTTCCAGCCATACTTTATCATCCTGTATCTTACTTGCCAGAATTTTCACATCGGAAAAAAGGCCATGTTTCCAGAAACGATTTACAGCAGCTGTAATTTCCTCTCCGGGAACAGATACCATATCCCCAACCGATAATCCGGAGAATCCGATTAACACAAAATCATCATAATTCTTTACACCCGTTACCTTGATGTCTTCAATCTTATATTTCTTCGGTGATAACGAATATGAAATAACCGGAACTTCGCCCGATTCTTTCTCAACCTTTGTAGTGTCACTTCCCTGGGCAAAAGCTCCGAAAGCATAGCCAAGAAAAATAAAAAACAGCACTATTCTTTTGTACATATAACAGCTATTGTTAATAATTATAATTGCTCACTTGTTTTACCAAACCTACGTTCCCGGCACTGGTAATCCAAGATTGCTTCATACAACTCATCTTCTCTAAAATCAGGCCAATAAACATCAGTAAAATACAATTCGGCATACGAAAGTTGCCACATCAGGAAATTACTGATTCTTTTTTCTCCCCCTGTTCTGATTAATAAATCCGGGTCGGGTATACCACGAGTTGACAGATGATCCGAAACCACTGTTTCGGTTATATTGTTGGGAATAATTTTCTTATCAGCTACTTCTACAGACAAAGCCTTTACAGCTTCCACAAGTTCCCATCGGGAAGAGTAACTTAACGCCAAAACGATAGAAGTTCCTGTATTTGGTGCAGTCTGCTCGATACAACTCATCAATGTTGCGTGAGCATCGTCGGGCAATCTTGTTAAATCGCCGATAGCAAGCAGACGAACGTTATTACGCATCAGATCGGGTGTTTCTCTATGAATAGCAGAAACAAGCAAACTCATAAGCGCCTGCACCTCTTCATCCGGCCTGTTCCAATTTTCTGTAGAAAAAGTATATAGAGTAAGGTACTTCAA
This sequence comes from Parabacteroides sp., assembly GCA_018054455.1. Taxonomy (GTDB): domain Bacteria; phylum Bacteroidota; class Bacteroidia; order Bacteroidales; family Tannerellaceae; genus Macellibacteroides. The sequence continues at coordinate 1,400 of JAGPJL010000053.1, read as the reverse complement.
ACCAATTTCAGTAGCTGCCTCAACCACTTTACGCACAGAAACAACACCCTCCATGTGACCAAAACTCCGGTCTTTCCCCCGGGATTTAGCCCAACGACCGTTGCCATCCATAATGATTGCAACATGTTGAGGTATGCGACTTCTGTCAATTTTATCAATCAAAGACATTCCTGTTTTTATTCTTAATAGTAACTTTCTTCATTATTACAAGGTCGGTCGCGTGGACCAAAGTCCCATGTTACCGACAGCAGCAGAAAAGAATACCAATCTTTATTCTTAAATGCGCTGCTATTCATTTTATACGGATTATCCAGTAAACTGTTATCCTCCGCACTATCCAGATTGTCGCCAAACAACTTTCTGAAAGAGAACTCACAACCCAGGTTAACCCTGTTTATAAGTTTATATTTAGCCCCTACTCCTACTGGCAAATTTATTCCCGCAGAGGTATTTCCTTCCCCAAATGCAGTTGTTATTCCCAGTCCTGTAAACAAATAAGGTGTAAATCTTTTCGTATTAGCATACGTATATTTTTCGCTATACGGAAAAAAATTAAATTCTATCTGTCCTCCCAAATCAACCAGGTTCTTCTCAAAAGAGGCCTGAAGCTGGTCAGGGAATACATTTTCTGTATTTGCAGTACTACCGGCAACTTTTCCCCAAACAAGAGAGCCTTTTAGAGCCCACCGAAAGTTTGCATTGTAACGGATAACCGCTCCGGCTGCCGGATTCATGTCCTTAAACAAACTGTTTTTATTGGCATCGCCCATATAAAAAGCTCCGCCGGCCATTCCGCCAATCTCATATTTGTATTCTTGCGCCTTCGAAAAGACAAAAGAAAAACTAATAACAAAAACCAGAAGCGCCCGTTGAAAAAAAGTTGAAGTCATAACCTTTGAATTTGTTTACTACACCTTTTCTAACGTTAAAAGCAGTGCAAAATTATTATTCAAAGGAACTTTCTACTCCTTAAAGCCCAATCGGTTAATACGTCCACGCCAGATTTCGTTCAGCGAAGCAGCATTATTGCTTGTTTTTCCTCCGAAAATAAGCATATATTTATTTTTCTCAACCACAACAGAAGAATAACCCCTGCCGGCAAATGCCGATGGCAACATAACCATCGAATCGGCCAATGCCCAGGATACCCCTTTATCGATCGACAAATGAATTTCTTTTGATCCGTTTCCGGATGCGTTTAATCCACCAATCAGGTAGAATTTGTCATCATAATAAGCCAATGCAGCGCCTTCTTTCTTTTCGAAATAAGAAGAAGCCTCATCTGTAAGAAGTGCCCAAGACTTTCCATCAAAAGTACTCCATGCGGCATTCGTTAACTGATTTGCCTTTGTTTTACCTGCAACAACCATAAGTCGTTCGTAATACATGGAAGTATAAGA
>JAGPJL010000052.1:11252-21235 GCA_018054455.1 Parabacteroides sp. | reverse complement strand
AATAAGAAAGGGGAATTGTAAGTTCCCCTTGATTGATAACACTCTTATTATTAGAGATTTTCGTCTTTTCTTTTACGCATAGCCAAACGGTTTAAACGTCCCTGCAATTGCATGAGTTCAATAAGGGACAATTTTTCGTAGGATTCTATCGACAAAACAGGCTCTGGTTCAGCAACTACAACAGAAGGAGTTATTTTAGCCTTTTGTTCGTTTAAAACTTCAAATAACATACCGAAAATTTCTGCAGCCTCAATACCATTAGCTCTGTTAAAAGCATCGGTTAAGTCATTTTTAATTTTCTGAACCTGAGTGTATTTAGGTCTTCTTCCCATATTAAATGCTTATTTATTAAGTGAATATTTTTACAAATATATAAATAATATAATACCTTTGCAGCATCTAAATAAAAAAAATATAATAATGTCAGTACATCAATCGGAAGATAACAGAAAAGTGACGACTCATCGTCTTATCGAGATGAAGCAGAGAGGTGAAAAGATTTCCATGTTGACTGCTTATGACTATTCTATGGCTAAAGTTATTGACGAAGCCGGAATGGATGTAATTTTAGTTGGAGATTCTGCCTCTAATGTAATGGCCGGAAATATTACAACGCTTCCAATGACACTGGACCAGATGATATACCATGGCACCTCTGTTGTAAAAGCTGTAAAGCGGGCGCTGGTAGTTGTGGACATGCCATTTGGTACCTATCAGGGTGATGCAAAGGTGGCTCTTGCATCGGCCGTACGCATAATGAAAGAGACTGGAGCCGACTGTCTCAAACTGGAAGGTGGCGCAGAAATACGCGAATCATTGGAACGGATTCTCTCTGCAGGTATCCCTATTATGGGGCATTTGGGATTAACTCCCCAATCTATCAATAAATTTGGCACTTATACAGTTCGTGCTAAGGAAGAAGCCGAAGCTCAGAAGTTAATTGAGGATGCACACGTTTTGCAGGAAGTTGGTTGTTTTGCCTTGACATTGGAAAAAATACCGGCATCTCTGGCAGCCCGCGTTGCTTCGGAATTAACCATTCCGGTTATTGGTATCGGTGCTGGTGGAGGCGTTGACGGTCAGGTATTGGTAATGCATGATATGTTGGGAATTAACCAGGGCTTTTCTCCAAGATTTTTACGTAGATATGCAAATCTGCACGAAGAAATTACCAAAGCAGTAAAGAACTATATTCACGATGTGAAGATTTCTGATTTTCCTAACGAAAAAGAACAATATTAATTATTTCGGAAACGTAGTCATAATTATTGATTTAATAAATAAAGGGAATCCCGAATGTCGGAATTCCCTTTATTGTTTAGTATAGTAAGCTGACAGATCAGGAAATGAAATTGATAATCTCTTTTTTATCATGGATGATGTATATATGCTTAACTGAAATTTTGTACCTTTGCATCTTGTTACGAAAGTAAAAAAGGAAACAATAAAATTTAGAATAAAAAAATGGCAAAAGAGCTTAAAGAACTTACTCCTCGTAGTGTAAGTTACTCCCAATGGTACCAGGACCTGGTAATTAAGGCTGAATTGGCAGAAAACTCTGCCGTACGCGGTTGTATGGTGATAAGACCCTATGGTTATGCCATATGGGAAAAAATACAACGCATATTAGATGATAAGTTTAAGGAAACAGGTCACTCTAATGCATATTTCCCTTTGCTTATTCCTAAATCATTTCTAAGCAAAGAGGCCGAACATGTGGAAGGCTTTGCAAAAGAATGTGCTGTAGTAACTCATTACCGCCTCAAAACCAATCATGATGGAACAGGGGTAGTAGTAGATCCGGAAGCTAAACTGGAAGAAGAACTAATTATACGTCCTACTTCAGAGACTATTATCTGGAATACCTACCGTAACTGGATTCAGTCTTATCGCGATCTTCCTCTTCTTATTAACCAGTGGGCGAACGTAATGCGCTGGGAAATGCGTACCCGTTTATTCCTTCGTACTGCTGAGTTTTTGTGGCAAGAGGGTCATACTGCACATGCAACAAAAGATGAAGCTGAAGCCGAAGCAAAACTAATGCTTGAAGTTTATGCGGAATTTGCAGAAAAATATATGGCAATGCCTGTAGTTAAGGGTGTTAAATCCGCCAGCGAACGTTTTGCCGGAGCATTGGATACTTATACAATCGAAGGTTTGATGCAAGATGGAAAAGCTTTACAGAGCGGGACATCTCACTTCCTTGGTCAGAATTTCGCCAAAGCTTTTGATGTTAAATTCATTGACAAAACAGGGAAGAGCGAATTTGTCTGGGCTACATCATGGGGCGTTTCAACCCGTTTGATGGGTGCTCTTATTATGGCGCATTCGGACGATAATGGTTTAGTGCTTCCTCCAATGTTGGCTCCTATTCAGGTTGTTATAGTTCCTATTTACAAGAACGATGACCAGTTAAAGCTGATCGACGAGAAAGTGGCCGGTATTGTTGCTGGTTTAAAAGCACTTGGTATTTCTGTTAAATACGACAATGCAGATAACAAAAAACCGGGTTGGAAATTTGCTGAGTACGAATTAAAGGGTATTCCTGTTCGTCTGGCAATGGGAGGCCGCGACCTCGAAAACAATACCATCGAAGTGATGCGCAGAGATAAACTTGAAAAAGAAACTGTAGCCTGCGACGGTATTGAGGCATATGTTAAGGATCTATTGGATGATATACAGAATAACATCTATAAAAAAGCATTCGATTATCGTGCTACTCACACTATAACAGTTGAGACTTACGATGAATTCAAAGAAAAAATAGAAGAAGGTGGTTTTATTCTTGCCCATTGGGATGGAACACCCGAAACAGAAGAATTAATCAAGAACGAAACCAAGGCTACGATTCGTTGCATTCCATTGGATGGCGACAAAACTCCGGGTGTTTGTATGGTTACAGGTAAACCTTCTGCACAGAGAGTCGTTTTCGCCCGTGCCTATTAATGGTTCTTTTAATTAAACAAAATAGGGTAGCTCAATTATATTGAGTTACCCTATTTTGTTTAATTACTATTCATGGTATAGTTCAACTAAAAATCGAGCTTTAAGTTAGAACCAACGAATTTTTCTAAAAATAACAAACGCAGCAGCAGATATTAATACAGAAAGAATAACGATATAATAGAATCCATACGGTAAATTTTCTACGTGACTCTTTACGTTCATCCCATAAAAACTAGCTATCAAAGTTGGTACCATCAGAATGATCGAAATTGATGTCATACGCTTCATGATGGTGTTCACATTGTTCGTAATAATAGAAGCAAATGCATTCATCGTTCCTGTAAGGATATCACTGTATATGTTTACGGTAATGTGAGCCTGCCTTAATTCAGTTTCCACATCTTCCAGCAACTCTTTATCAACATAATCGGGACCCTGGAAGATACTTTGCAGTTTGGTAAGCATCACTTCATTACCACGAATAGAAGTATTGAAGTACACCATACTTTTTTCAAGTCTCATTAACCGAAGCAGGTCTTCGTTACGGATACTTTTTTCCAATTCTTTTTCGGCCATTCGAACCTCACTGTTAACCTGTTTAAGGTACTTAAGGAACCATACGGCAGACGAATGGATAATTCGAAGGATAAGATCGAACTTATTGCGCACCATAAGCTCCTTGCGGCGGGAGTAACGTATAAAGTCCGCAATCAATTCGCTTTTGTAGTAACAAACAGAAATAATTATTTCGCCATTGGTAATCATACCGATGGGAACTGTTGTGAAAGGAATTCCTTGTTCGTTGCTTTGCACAGGGATACGTAAAATGGTAAGTAACCATTTGCCTTCGTATTCAATACGAGGTCGTTCGTCGGTATCTTCTATATCGGATAGAAATGATTCTGGTACCAGTAATTCGTTTGTAAGGTAATTGATATCGTCCTGAGTAGGACACTCAACATTAACCCAGCAATTAGGAAGCCATCGATCTGTTTCCACAAACCCTGCTTCACAATAAAGAAATGTTCTCATTATTGCCTCCTTTCGTTTATTTACGCAGGGTGGAATAATGCTTCTACCTCTGCTAGTTTACTTTTTATTTACCTCAAGCGGGATACTGTCATCCATAATTTAATGATTGATTTTATATCGGGCACAAAGGTAATCGAATTTATTTAGAAGGCAAAAAAAGAGGACCTCAATCGAAGTCCTCTTTCTATAATTAACAATTTGATCTAATTCTATTTCATATTCGGTTTTTCAAGACCATATCCTTTCTTTTTATCTTCTGCCTTAAGCATCAAGGCTACAATAAGCGCAAGTACTCCAAACCCGGTAAAGATAATCATAGGAATAGTATAATCGTATGCAGGTCCGTCTCCTTCAAGCTTGCAATAACGGTCCAATACCCATCCAATAAGCGCAGGCACACCCATTAAACCCCAGTTCTGTACCCAAAAGATTAAAGAATAAGCTGTCCCCAATTGCTTTTCAGGAATAATTTTGGGAACTGAAGGCCACATGGCAGAAGGAACCAAAGAGAAAGCAACACCTAAAATAATCATAATTATCGTAGCAAACCACCATTCATTTAACAACGGAAGTGCAAATAATAAATGAACTCCAATTAACATACAAGCTCCGATAACCATAATGGTAGCACCTTTACCTTTCCGGTCGTATAAGTTACCAAAGAACGGTGTGAGGAATAAGGTTCCCAAAGGAAGTAAACTCGGAATAATACCAGCTAATTCCGGGTCGACCGCATATTTATTTACCATTAGGTCGGTCGCATATTTTAAAAATGGGAACACGGCCGAATAGAAAAGAACGCACAGCATAGCAATCAGCCAAAAACCTTTATTTGTGATAATTAGAAGAATGTCTTTCATCCGGAATGGTTCTTCGGCTTCCTTATCTGATTCAGAAAGAGAAGCATCCAGTTTTCTATCCATAAAGATATAAACTATAAAGGCGATTAATCCTATGCAAAGCATTATGAAGCAAAGTAGGATAGGAGCAGACACACTGCCAAAATATTTAGCAAAAGGAACAGAAACAGACATGGCCAGCATTGTTCCGATACGGGCGGTTGCCATCTCGAGACCCATCGCTAACGCAAGTTCTTTCCCTTTAAACCATTTAACAATAATCTTTGAAACGGTAATACCTGCAATTTCAACACCAACCCCAAAAATGGCGTAACCAAAAGCGGCTACTGCTACCTGAGCTTTCCATCCAAGAATGAGTTGTCCGTCCATGTGGAAGTATTCCGAAATGGCGTAATATTTAATTCCGCACCCTACAAGCATCAGCAAGCAGGCGTTAAATCCTGTAAAGCGAACGCCCATCTTATCGAGAATTATACCGCCGAAAATAAGCATAAACAGGAATACGTTAAACCAGCCATAAGCACTGGTGAAAAATCCGTAATCGGTGCTACTCCAAAGTAATTCTGATTCGAGCATCGGTTTTAGAGGAGACATTACGTCGGTCAGAAAATAACCGCACAGCATGGTAAAAGCAACCACGCTGAGTGCTGCCCAGCGAGCACCTTTCGAATCGCTCAATTTTTTTTGAATTTTTTCAGTCATCTGTTTTTTTGTATTATTAGAGTTTCAATTATAAATGTCTTTTTGTTTTCAAAGAGATCATAGCATCAGCAACTACAAAAGTGCTGCCGCCGATAAAAATTAGATCATCTTTGCCTGAATTTGTTTTTGCTGCAAGTATTGCACTCTCAACAGTCGGATATATATTCCCTTTTAATCCGTATTGACTGGCCATAGAAGCAAACTCTTCGGACGGTAATGCTCTATCTACCGATGCCTTCGTGAAATAGTAAGTAGCATTTTGAGGTAGTAATTTTAAAACGCCGTTAATATCTTTGTCGTTTACCATACCAATAATAATATGCAGCGTATCGCAGGGAGTTTGCTCAAGTTGTCGGGAAAGATATTCCCACCCACCTGTATTATGACCCGTGTCGCAGATTATTTTGGGATTTTCTTGCATAACTTGCCACCTTCCCATTAATCCTGTAAGCTCTACTACATTTGCAAATGCTTCTTTTACAGCTTCCGGTGTAATTTTATAACCGAGTTCTATTAATTTGCGAATGGACAAAAGAACCGTTTTGGCATTTTTTTCCTGCACCATACCGCCTAATTCTCCGTTAAGTTCACCAAAATCGCGGCTCTCAAACGCCCATTGCCCCGAATTAAGATGAGTGGCAGAAAGTATTACGTCCGACTCTTCTGCAAAGAAAATAGGCGCATTTGCGTCTGTTGCCTTTGAAACAAATACTTCTTTTACGCTTTCTTTACCTGCTTCACCAATTACAACCGGAATACCCTGTTTAATAATACCTGCTTTCTCAGAAGCTATCTTTTCCAGGGTATTTCCAAGGAATTGAACATGGTCCATGCTTATGTTGGTTATAACGCAAAGATCCGGAGAAATAATGTTTGTACTGTCAAGTCGTCCGCCCAGTCCAACTTCAATTACGGCCACATCCACAGCCATCGCTCGAAAATAATCGAAAGCCATGCTCATTGTCAGCTCAAAAAATGAAGGTTCAAGGGTCTCAAAATAATTTCTGTGCTGATCAACAAAATCAACAACGTACTGCTCGGAAATCATTTCTCCGTTTACACGAATACGTTCACGGAAATCGACCAAATGAGGTGAAGTATATAATCCAACTCTATATCCCGATTGCTGCAGTGTTGCAGCCAGCAGGTGAGAAGTAGAGCCCTTGCCATTCGTACCTGCAACATGTATAGTCTTGTAGGTAGAATGAGGGTAGTTAAAATAGGCATCTAACGCTATGCTGGTACCCAGACCTGGTTTATATGCGGATGCTCCGCTATGCTGAAAAACAGGTACACGTGTATAAAGATAGTGTAGAGTTTCTTCGTAAGTCATTTGAATTTTTTTTATAACGGGCAAAAATAAAGAAAAAAAAGAACTTATTAGGTTGAACATCGAAGAATTGTCTTTATAAATCCGGCGGATTACTAAATCATGTTGCATAACAAGAAATTTAGTAATGTTTAATATGGCAAATCAACAAACTAATTGTTTATTTTCGTTGTTTAGTTAATATTATATTGCTAATCATTAAAAAGAAAGATCATGGGAGCAAAGAAGAATTTTGTGCTTGATACCAACGTTATCCTGCACGATTATAAGTGTATTGAGAACTTTCAGGAAAATGATATTTATCTGCCCATTGTGGTACTTGAAGAGCTTGATAAATTTAAGAAAGGAAGCGATCAGATTAATTTTAATGCCCGCGAGTTTGTGCGCGAACTTGATTTGCTTACTAGTAACGACCTTTTTCTTAAAGGAGCATCTCTTGGTCCGGGCAAAGGAACTTTGTACATTGTGACAGGAGATAAATACCAAGAGAAAATTGCCTTGTCTTTTCCCGAACATACTGCCGATCACCGAATTTTGTCCAGCACACTGTTCATCGCAGAAAAGAATCCGAAAATGCATACGATTCTTGTTACCAAAGATGTCAATTTACGCATGAAAGGACGCTCATTGGGAATTGAGGTGGAAGATTATATAACAGATAAAGTGATTAATGTAGATATTTTTGAACGTGCCCAGGAGGTATATGAAAATATTGACCCGGATTTAATTGATAAAATATATGGTTCGCCGGAAGGTATAACTGCCGATCTTCTCGACTTTAATGTAAAATTGGATCCAAACGACTGCTTTGTATTGAGAAGTGTACGCAACTCTGTATTAGCTCGTTATAACCCATATACTGATAAAATCAAAAAGGTAGACAAGACGCCGAGCTATGGTATTACTCCCCGTAACGCTGAACAGAGCTTTGCGCTTGAAGTACTAAATGACCCCAACATAAAATTGGTTGCTCTTACAGGAAAAGCTGGTACGGGAAAAACGCTCCTTGCTTTGGCCTCGGCTCTAAAACAAGCAGACTTATTTAATCAGATATTACTTGCCAGGCCTATAGTGGCACTTGGAAATAAAGACCTGGGGTTTCTTCCCGGCGACGAAAAACAGAAAATAGCGCCATACATGCAGCCCTTATTTGACAATCTGAACGTTATTAAAGCTCAATTACCTCCGGGAAGTGCTGATATTCGGCGAATTGATGAATTGCAGAAAAACAATCAGTTGGTAATAGAAGCGTTGGCTTTTATCCGGGGGCGAAGCTTATCAGAAACTTTCTGCATTATTGATGAAGCACAAAACCTCACTCCACACGAAGTGAAGACTATTATAACGCGTGCGGGAGAAGGGACAAGAATGGTATTTACAGGTGATATTCAGCAAATAGACTCGCCCTATCTTGATGCTCAGAGTAACGGTCTGGCCTACATGGTAGATAAAATGAAAGGACAGGAGTTGTTTGCTCACATCAATCTAATAAAGGGTGAACGAAGCGAATTATCTGAATTGGCTTCAAATTTATTATAAATTACCAAGAAGAACCTGTACCTTTGTGGAGTAATTAATCACGAAGGTACAGGTTTTTTCTTTGGGATTATCTGTTCCGGACTGAACAATCCGCAAACCTTTTTGGTTATAGGTGGTGTGAACTGAACAGATATTGATGAAAAGAAAGATTACAAAACAGATTCTCTTCGCGTGGTTATTGATGTTTTCAATAGCTCCATTGGGTTTCGTGAAGGAATTTCACCATCACAAGTCTTGCGATGCAGGAACCTGCGATAATCATCATGAAGAATCTGCTCCCGACGACTGTTCTATCTGTCAGTTTCATCTTTTACCTTTCGAAGAACCAATTGTTTTTCATATTGGTTATTTCCGTACATTTACAACAATTAATCAGGCTGTCTATCTTTGCAAAGTAACCTGTGCAGAGCCCTTCGGCTATTATCTACGTGCCCCTCCAGCTTTATAGGTAAATATCTTTATCTATAATTTTCAAATAAAATAAATTTATGCGTATCGGATATATTTCGGGCGTGTTAGCGTTATGCATTTCTGCAGACGCCTACGCGCTGTATCCCGATTCACTCAAGGTAAGTCTGCCGGAAGTGGTGGTGACTAATAATTACATGTCTGGTCGTAACCGAACAGAGACTGTGCCTGTAGAAGTGATAGGGCAAGAGTTCTTGCGCGAATTTCATTCGGGCAGCCTGATGCAAACATTGGGCAAGCTTCCCGGAATTCAATCAATGGATATAGGTTATGGTTTTTCCAAGCCTGTAATCAGAGGTATGGGTTTCAATAGGGTAGCTGTAACGGAGAATGGAATCCGGCAGGAGGGGCAACAATGGGGTGCCGATCATGGGTTGGAAATAGACGCATTCAATGTTGAACGCGTGGAAGTCCGCAAAGGTCCCGCATCGCTCCAATATGGAAGCGATGCTATGGGAGGGGTGCTTGAAATAAAACAACTACCTCCGCCTTTAGACAATCAATTGTTTGGAGAGGTGAACCTGCTAAGTAAAACTAACAATAATTTGTGGGGAGGATCTGTTATGCTGGGTATTAAAAAGAATGCATGGTATATACAGACTCGTTTTACCGCACAACATTTCGGTGATTATCGTGTACCCACCGATTCCATTGTTTATCTTACTCAGCGAATTCCTATCTATAACAGACGTATGAAGAATACAGCAGGGATGGAAAGAGACGCCTCGGCATCTGTATCTTACCGTAAATCGGCCTATCAAGGTCAGCTGTTTCTAAGTAACGCCTATCAAAAAGTAGGATTCTTTCCGGGTGCACATGGCATTCCGGATGCAACCAGAGTACAGGATGATGGAAACTCGCGTAATATTGATTTGCCTTATAGCAAGGTAAATCACTTAAAAACCCAATTTCGGCAACAGCTTAATCTTGGTAAGAACCTTGTTGAGTGGAATATAGGTTACCAGAATAATCACAGGGAAGAACGGAGTCTTTTCCATACACATTACAATACGCAACAACCTCCGGCAATAAATCCGGATCTGGAGTTGCAATTTGATTTGCATACATTTAGTTCTGCTATGAAATGGACTTTTCTGCAGCAAGAC
>JAGPJL010000052.1:0-11152 GCA_018054455.1 Parabacteroides sp. | reverse complement strand
ACCAACTATATTTATCTCCAACCTACAGGTGAGTGGTCTATTTTACCTCATGCAGGTCAGATTTATAAGTATTCGGGGGTGGAAGCCCTATTTACAGGAGGCGAGATATCGGGGGAAGTTGATATCCTTCGCGAAGTAACCCTTGCTGTTTCCGGCGAATATGTCTACACCTATAATCTGGATGCCAATACAGCTTTAAGTTTTTCGCCTCCCGCATCGTTACGTAGTACGTTATCGTACCATCCCGGACAAATGCGGTTTTATTTGGAGAACGAGTGTATTGCAGCGCAAAACCGTATTTCAAGGAATGAGGATCCGACTCCCGGGGCACAGCTATTCCATGCCGGAGCAAGCTTTTTTATTCCTTGGATGAAAAATAAGTTGGAGGTTACTATCTCCGCTAATAACTTGTTTGACACCAGGTATTATAATCATTTAAGTTTTTACAGGAAAATTGACATCCCCGAACCGGGACGAAATTTTCAGCTTTTAATTAAAATCCCTTTTAAAACTCTATTAAAATGAATAAGTTAATTTATTTACCAGTTCTCTGCTTGTTTGCAACGATGTTTTTTGCTTGTGATAAAGATTCGGAAGATGTTTCAAAGCCGGTTATTAATTTGATAGAACCGGAAGATGGAGATTCTTTGAAGATTGGAGCAGCGGTCCATTTTGAGATGGAACTTTCCGACGATACGGAGTTAAGATCCTATAAAGTAGATATTCATTCTAATTTTGATGGACATACCCATACAAAGACAGCTACTGAAACAGTTGATTTTACTTATTCCAGGTCATGGGATGTATCGGAATTGAAAAATACGCTGGTTCACCACCATGAAATTACCATTCCCGTAAATGCTACCGAAGGCAACTATCATTTGATGGTTTATTGCACAGATAAAGCGGGAAACGAATCGTACGTAGCCCGTAAAATTGTGTTAAGCAATGATGCCGCCGAACATGTAGAGTAATCTATTCAACTAAAAGATCTACTTCTCCGGAATCGTCCGGTTCAGGAATGCTGTCGGTCGTATTGCTTCCCGAGAACAGAAAATCTTTTGCAGGGCCCGAGAGAACAATCTCGGGCTTTATTTTTGCTGCATCTTCTTCCGTTATTACCCCTTTAATAAGCAATCTTTCTCCAAGTAATCTGAAGTAAGATCCAAGTGCAGGATTCAATTGCATACTATCCGTAAAACTCCAGCGAACACGTTTGGGCTTTGGAATAATGCTGGCAAGAAAGATAGCCTCGTTGGCATTCAAATCTGATGCCTCTTTTGCGAAGTAAAATCGGGAGGCTTCCTGTGCCCCGTAAATCATGGGTCCCCATTCAATAATGTTCATGTAAACTTCGAACATACGTTCTTTGGGCGTAAGCCTATTTCTTTCTATTAACCAAACTATAAGAGCTTCTTCCAGCTTTCGGGCAATATTTTTATTTCTACTCAGGAATACATTTTTGATAAGTTGCATACTGATGGTACTTCCTCCCCTGGCAAATTTTTTGACCTTAATATCGTGTATCAGTGATTCACGAATGGCATCCGGCAGAAATCCGTTATGATAGAAAAAGGCCCCGTCTTCCGATTGCATCACTGCCATCTGTAGCAAAGGAGAGATAGCTGTAAGTGGTCGGAAATTAGGATTAGAAGATCCTGTCTCGAAACTTCGGACTGGCCGCCCATTCTCATAGGCAGTGTAAGTAAAAGGTTCATTCATCTTCCTAAGATCTGTATTGCCAAACGAAAGAATACGGAATTTATTAGGAGTAAGCGTTGACTCAAAAATCAGACTGTCTACATTTCCCAAATTAACATCAAACAGAAAGTGATAGGAGAGGTTCCCGCTTGTTTTGATTCCTTCGAGGTTACTAAACAATCCCTTCGGCAGGGAAGAAAACAGTTCATCCGATGGAAAATTTTGTTTGTTTATCGACACTTTAATCCGCCATGAGGTATCCTTTTCAGCCCTCAGATAGGGATTGAAATTAAGCACATTGAAACGAACAACCGAAGAACTGTCGACTTCAAAATAGTTGTCTCCAACCTTAACCCGGTAAGAGAAATTGGCATCATTAAGCAAGACGGTTTCCGGTGAGATACGTTCATGGAAAAGAGTAAGCCCCCTAACCGATGCATGTCCTGTTAATTGTCGTGCGTCATCATTGGTTTTACTTTCTCTGATTTCGAATGCAAGGGTGTCAAATTTCAAATCGGCACCCCATTTATAACTAAGAAATGGTAATGTAACTTTACTGGTATCCTTGGCAAACAATCTTGCTTCTATGTCGCGTTCGGAGTCCGATAAAATGCCTTCGGCAATCAGACGGTTTTCAACATTATTTTCCGTAGCACAAATTTCAGTTCTAAAGCGATTGTTCTTAATCGGCATTTCAGAAATACCTATAGAAAGGTGATGACCCGGAGCCTGGAAAGTAACGTTGAAATCTCGTAATATTCCATTCGAAGGTAATACCTTGAATATCATATCGAAAGTGTGATGAATAATTTCTCCGAAATGAAGTGAAGAATTCTTCGCTGAAGAGTCTTCTGAATCGCTTTTAATTGTTTTTCCGTTATTCTTAGATTTAAACAAAAAATCAAAGTTTGACGTGATGGAATCAGTTTTAATAAAATTAATTTGAAGCCTGTCGATAACAACATCCTGAACATCTGCTTTAAGTAAAAGCAAATTGAGTAGTTCAAGTTTTATATCTATCGATTTTGCTTTCAGGAATGTATCCTTATTTAAAGGAACAACAGACAGATCGTCTATTTGAAGGCCATTCAGTCCGTCCATTCGTAAATCCTTATAGTGAATAGACAGTTGATATTTATTTTCAATTATCGCCAGTTTTTTGTTGGCATAATTACGAATAACCAGGTTTCTTGTTGCAAAAAGAGCCACAAAAGCAAGAAGTAAAATGCCGGTGCCTATGGCAACTCCTCTTTTTAGCTGAGACTTCTTAACCATAAAGAATCATTATAAATTGGATGCAAAGATAGGTAATTTATACCAGATTGATTAAAAGTCCCGAACTTTCGAGAACCTTTGATTGTTTAATTATAAAACTTACTAATTATGGGTTACACTATTGCATTTTTTGGAGCGAAACCTTACGATATTTCCTCTTTCGATCAGGTTAATGAAGCTTTCCATTACGACATAAAATATTATAAAGGACACCTTAATAAAAATAATCTTGTTTTAACGCAAGGTGTCGATGCTGTATGTATTTTTGTAAATGATACTGCTGATGCCGAAATAATTGACGGATTAGCCAAAAATGGAGTTAAACTGCTTGCTCTTCGTTGCGCGGGATTTAATAATGTAGATTTGGCAGCGGCTAAAGGGAAGATGACAATAGTACGTGTTCCTGCCTATTCGCCTTATGCAGTGGCCGAACATGCCGTAGCACTCATGTTGTCGCTTAACAGAAAAATTCACAGGGCTTATTGGCGAACACGCGACGGTAATTTTTCTTTACATGGATTGATGGGATTTGATATGCATGGTAAAACAGCAGGGATTATCGGAACCGGAAAGATTGCCAAAATCTTGATTCAGATTCTCTCCGGGTTTGGAATGAATATACTTGCCTACGATTTATATCCAGATAAAGAATTTGCAGAGAAACATCACTTTACTTATACAACGCTCGACGAGCTTTATAAACAATCAGATATTATTTCGCTGCACTGTCCACTTAACGACAAAACAAGGTATCTGATTAATGACATTTCCATCTGTAAAATGAAAGACAATGTGATGATTATCAATACGGGTAGAGGTCAGTTGATTCATACAAATGCCTTGATTGAAGGTCTGAAAAATAAAAAAATAGCTGCAGCAGGTCTGGATGTTTATGAAGAAGAGGGCGATTATTTTTATGAAGACAAATCGGATAAAATAATAGACGACGATGTGTTGGCCCGTCTTCTTTCCTTTAATAATGTTATTGTAACATCTCATCAAGGATTTTTCACCAAGGAGGCACTTCACAATATTGCAGAAACAACACTGCAAAATGTAAAAGCATTTATGGAACAGCGTCCGTTGGAAAATGAAGTTACCTTACCCTGATAAATGGTTTAAACGAATTATAAAAATGGAGTATTAAGGTATCATTATGATTAGGAATGATTACATTTGTTCCCTTTATAATGATATCGAACGATCTATTAATTACAAATTGAAATGAGTAATACGTTTAAACCGGATACCCTCTGTGTTCAGGGAGGCTGGAATCCGAAGAAAGGAGAGCCCAGAGTTCTTCCTATATATCAAAGCACTACGTTTAAGTATGAAACAAGTGATCAGATGGCTAAACTCTTTGACCTGGAAGAGAGTGGCTATTTTTATACCCGTTTACAGAATCCAACAAACGATGCGGTTGCTTCTAAAATATGTGCTTTAGAGGGTGGAGCAGCGGCAATGCTCACTTCATCTGGTCAGGCTGCATCATTTTACGCTATATTTAATATCTGCTCTGCCGGTGATCATATTGTTAGTGCATCCACTATTTACGGCGGTACTTTCAACCTTTTTGCAGTGACCATGAAAAAACTTGGTCTCGAAGTTACATTTGTTGATCAGGACGCGCCGGTAGAAGAAATTCTTAAAGCTTTTCAACCGAATACAAAGGCCTTGTTTGCAGAAACAATCTCGAATCCCGGACTAAGTATCCTCGATATCGAAAAGTTTGCCGGAATAGCTCATAGTCAGGGAGTTCCTTTAATTGTGGACAATACATTTGCCACGCCAATTAATTGTCGTCCGTTCGAATGGGGTGCCGATATCATCATACATTCAACAACTAAATACATGGATGGCCATGCCAGCAGTGTAGGAGGAGCCATTGTTGATAGCGGTAACTTTGATTGGGATGCTTATCCAGGTAAATTCTCCGGATTAACCGAGCCAGATGCTTCTTACCATGGACTAACCTATACAACTTCTTTTGGAAAAGGAGCCTATATTACGAAAGCAACTGTTCAACTGATGCGCGATCTGGGATCTACTCAGTCACCGCAAAACGCATTTTTACTAAATCTTGGACTTGAGACCTTGCACCTTCGTATGCCCCGTCATTGCGAGAATGCTTTGAAAGTTGCCAAATACCTTTCAGAAAGAGACGAAGTTGCCTGGGTAAATTATTGCGGATTGAAAGGCAACAAATACTATGAACTAGGTCAGAAGTACATGCCTAACGGTTCTTGCGGCGTAGTAACTTTCGGATTGAAGGGTGGACGCGAAGTCGCTATTAAATTCATGGACAGCCTTAAACTTGCAGCAATCGTAACTCATGTTGCCGATGCACGTACGTCTGTTCTGCATCCGGCAAGTCATACCCATCGTCAGTTATCGGACGAACAATTACTGGCGGCAGGTGTTGCTCCGGATTTAATTCGTTTCTCTGTAGGAATTGAAAATGCGGAAGATATTATTGCTGATATAGAACAGGCCCTGACCAACAAATAATTTCTTTCTGTGATGGAGGAACAAACAGGACTTGTACTTGAAGGCGGAGGGATGCGTGGTGTCTTTACCGCCGGAGTGTTAGATTATTTCATGGATAAGGGAATATATTTCCCTTATACCATTGGAGTATCAGCTGGAGCAACCAATGGACTTTCGTATGCATCATGCCAGCGGGGAAGGGCAAGATACAGTAATATTGATTTAATGAGCCAATACGACTATATCGGCCTTAAACCTTTGCTGAAGCAGCGAAATATAATGGACTTTAATTTGCTTTTCGACATTTATCCTGAAAAAATATACCCATTTGATTACGATACCTATTTTAAATCGCCTAATCGTTTTGTAATGGTAACCAGCAATTGCCTTACCGGCGAGGCTGTATACTTCGAAGAAAAGAAAAATAAAGAGCGTTTGCTCGATATATGCAAAGCTACTTGCAGTCTGCCTGTTTTTTGTCCGGTTGCTTACGTGGATGGAATCCCCATGGTAGACGGTGGAGTTTGCGATGCACTGCCAATCCGAAAATCCATAGCCGATGGGAACTTAAATAATGTGATTGTTTTAACTCGAAACAAAGGGTATCGCAAGACAGTTAAACATAGAAGCTTACCGGGTTTTATTTATAGGAAATATCCGGAACTAAGGCGCCAGTTAACGCTTAGGCACGAACGGTATAATGAAACCATCGAATATATAGAGCAATTGGAAGCTCAGGGCAAAGCACTTGTTATTCGTCCGCTTGAAAAGATTGTGGTAGACCGGATGGAACGGGATGTACAAAAACTTACAGATTTTTATAATCAGGGTTATGCTTGTGCACAAAAAGCTTTTGAAAAATAAAAGGTTTAACAGATGGTTTGTTCCATCAAAAATCAGCTATATTTGTGATTAAGATTTTTACTAATTTATAAACTTGAACAAGAATGAAGAAAATGCTTATGGCAGCAGGTATTGCCGTTATGCTGGGAGTTTGTACAGATGCTTCCGGACAAGCGGTGAAAGTGGATGCTAATCCCTTTCTTACTAAGTATACAACACCTTTTGAGGTTCCTCCTTTCGACCAAATTAAACTTGAGCACTACAAAGCTGCTTTTCTTAAAGGAATGGAGGCTCAGGCGAAAGAAGTAAATGCTATTGTAAACCTGAAAACAACGCCTGATTTTGAAAATACAATCGCCGCTTTGGATCAAAGTGGTAAGTTATTGACAAAGGTTAGTGCCGTGTTTTATGGACAAAACAGTGCGAATACATCAGACGAAATGCAGGACTTGAGTCGCGATTTGTCTCCATTGTTATCAAAACATGAAGATGATATTAAGCTGAATGCCAAATTGTTTAAACGAGTTAAGGCTGTATATGATTCAAGAGCTAAGCTAAAATTAAACAAGGAGCAGGCTAAATTGCTGGAAGAAACCTACAAAGATTTCGTTCGTGGGGGAGCAAATCTGAGTGTTGAGAATCAAACCAAATTGCGAGAGCTTAACAGCGAACTGTCTTTGTTGGAACTTACCTTCGGTCAGAATATGCTGAAGGAAACAAACAGTTTCAAACTGGTAATCGATAATAAAGAAGATCTTTCTGGTCTGCCGGAAAGTCTGATCGCTTCTGCTTCCGATGCGGCTAAAGCTGCAAAGCTGGAAGGTAAATGGTTGTTTACATTGCATAATCCGAGTGTAATGCCTTTTCTGCAGTATTCCGACAAGCGCGATCTGCGTGAAAAGATTTACAAAGGCTATATTAATCGTGGAAACAATGGAAACGATGCCGATAATAAAGAGGTAGTTAAGAAGCTGGTAACCCTTCGCCTTGAAAAAGCTAAATTGATGGGGTATAAGGATTATGCTGCATTTGTTCTGGAAAACCGTATGGCGAAGGACGAAAATAAAGTTTACGCTTTGCTGGACGAAGTTTGGAAACCGGCTTTAGCTAAGGCTCAGGATGAATTGGCCGATATCAATGCCGAGATCAAAAAAGAAGGAGGTAACTTCGAACCCGAAGGTTGGGACTGGCGTTATTATTTTGAAAAGGCTAAGATTGCCAAATTTAACCTTGATGAAAACGAAGTTCGCCCTTACCTGGAACTTAACAACGTTCGCGAAGGCGCTTTCTATGTCGCTAACAAATTATATGGCATTACTTTTACACAAATAAAGGGCATCCCTGTACCTCACGAAGAAGCAACTGCTTTCGAATGCAAGGACAAAGATGGAACGCATTTGGGAGTATTATATATGGACTTCTTTCCTCGTGAAAGTAAAAGAGGTGGTGCCTGGTGCGGTGGTTACCGTTCGCAGACCTATAAAAACGGCAAGCGCGTAGCTCCTGTTGTAACAGTAGTGTGCAACTTTAGCAAGCCTTCCGGCGACAAGCCTGCTTTATTGAATGCAGATGAAGCGGAAACTCTTTTCCATGAATTTGGTCACGCGTTGCACAGCTTGTTCAGAGACGTTCATTATGACGGAGTTGCAAGTGTTCCCCGGGATTTTGTGGAACTACCCTCGCAGGTTATGGAACACTGGGTATTCGAACCCGAAGTACTGAAAGTGTATGCCAAGCATTACCTGACAGGCGAAGTTATTCCTGCTTCTTTGATCGATAAACTCGAAAAGAGTGGAAAATACGGTCAGGGATTTGCAACAGTCGAATACCTTGCTGCTTCTATGTTGGATATGGATTATCATGTACTAAAAGAAATTCCGGCCAACCTGGACGTTACTAAATTTGAAGCAGATGCGATGAACAAACGCGGACTTCTTAAACAGATACCTCCTCGTTACAGATCAACCTATTTCAATCACACCATGGGTGGAGGGTATACTGCTGGATATTATAGCTACATTTGGGCAGAGGTACTGGATGCCGATGCTTTCGAAGCCTTTAAGGAAACAGGAAATATTTTTAATCCTGAGGTTTCATCCAAGTTCCGCAAGCATGTACTTACTCCAGGTGCCATCGACGAAGCGATGGATATGTATAAAACCTTCCGGGGTAAAGAACCAGGAACTACACCATTACTCAAGAACAGAGGATTGATGTAATACTTGCTACTTGAAATAAAAAAGCCTTCGTAATGAAATTCATTGCGAAGGCTTTTTTCTATTTTGTTAATACGGGTAAGATAATTTTTGAAGCCTGATTTTTCTGATGGAATATCTTTATTGCGGATTTCACAAAATATGAATCACTGCATTGATAGATATTTACGAACTGCTGGGGGTTTCTATCCACGTAAGGAAACCAGGAACTTTGGATCTGAACCATCACCCGATGGCCCTTTTTGAATGTATGGGCAATGTCATTGAGTCGAAATGAAACAGTGGTTTGCTGATTGGGAATAAAGGCTTCCGGCATTTCAAAACTTTTACGGTATCTGCCACGCATAACGTCTCCGCGCACCAGCATTTGGTAACCGTTCAGTATACCTCCTGTATTGTCTGCATCATCAGGAAAAACATCAATAAGTTTTACAACAAAATCAGCATCGGTAGTAGAGATGGATACCTTTAAATCGGCCAACAATTCACCTCCAAGAGTCATATCGGCACTTAATGGCTCGGTATGATACGTCAGCACATCCGTACGTCGAGAAGCAAATCGCTGGTCGCCCGTCATAAAATCGGCACTTCGATATCGTAGTATCTTATCTGTGTATGGAACAGGGTGGGAGGGATCGGAAACATACTGTGAAAAAGAAGCAATTGCCTCGGGAGCCGTAAATTCCAACTTTCCCTTTTCACCAAGATATAAGGGAGTCATCTCCACTTTTTTTGGTGGCCATTCCGTAAAGTTTTTCCACTTATTTTCGCCGGAGAAGAACATGATAACCTTTTTCCAATCATCCGGATTACCTTTTCCTTTCAAGTAGTAATTAAAGAAAGGAACTTCCACCTCTTTAGAATAATAAGCAGCCGTGTTCATACCAAAAGAAATATCGCCAAGCGAACTAACGTCATTGGAATTCCATGCACCATGCGACCAGGGTCCCATAATAAAACGAAGTTTAGTATCCGGACTTTGTTTGTTTATAGCCTTGTACAAGCCAAGAGCACCATAACAATCTTCAGCGTCGAAAAAACCTCCCACTACCAATACAGCAGGCTGTACATGGTAACAATTTGCGAGTACATTACGTGCTTTCCACCATGCATCGTAATCCGGATGCGCCATCATCTTGTTCCAGAATGCTATACTGTCGCCAAGCAGCGCAGAGAAATTGATAATAGCCCCGGTTTTCAAAAAGAAAGAATATTCATCTGTCTGATAAAAAGGGGCTCCTTCTTGTCTTGTCGAAACTGGTACCGGGCGAGGTCGTCCTTGCGATGAATGAAAGCTGAATGCATCGGCCAGCAAGAAAGCGCCGTTATGATGAAAATCATCACCCATAAACCAGTCAATAACAGGTGCCTGCGGACAAATGGCGCGAATAGCAGGGTGATTGCTGAGTCCGCCCATCAAAGCATAAAAACCGGGATAAGAACATCCCGACACACCAACGTTTCCATTGTTATTTTTAGTATGTTTCAAAAGCCACTCAACTGTGTCGTAAGTATCACTGGCTTCATCTATATCTGTTTTCTTTTTTTTGTTAGGATTAAACGGGCGCACATCCATATATGTTCCCTCACTCATCCACTTACCCCTCACATCCTGAAATACAAAGATGTATCCTTCTTTGCTATAATCACCATACGACTCCCAAAGCGCCGAACTAAATGTTGTCCCGTAAGGCGCTGCTTTATATGGAGTTCGCGTAATTAGCACAGGATGTTTTTCGGATTTGTTAACCGGCTCATAAACAGCTGTAAAAAGCTTAATTCCATCTCTCATGGGAATCATTACTTCTCTCTTTGTATAGTTGGCTTTTACCCAGTCAGCATCAATCTGTTGAGAATAGCCTGTAAGAAAAGTAAAGAGAATGACAATAAGTAAACACATGCGTTTCATAATAGGTGGTATGATATTGATAATACTACAAATGTAGTTAATTATTATCTTGATTTAAAGGACGAAGTTGTTCTTTTTTTTAATTATTGGCACCTGATAGGACCAAGATATCATTTTGCATAACTTTAAAATATAATCTACGACTGTTCACGTATGCTTTAATAAATAAGGGCCGAAAGGTAAGCTCGTCCTTCAGGCCAGTTCATTAGATTTGAATTCGCATTTATATGCCCTTTATTTCCTATATTTACAAAAGTACTTTTCCAATGATTAGCAAGGACTTCGGCCTGATCAATATTCATATATTCGTCGTTTGTACTTGCTAAAAGAATACTCTTGAAGGGCAATTCTTGCATAGGTACAGGTGAAAATCCTTTTATTACCGTTCTTAGTTTTTCGCATTCGATATTTGGGGGAGCAACCAGCAAAGCACCTTTAATAGATAAATTTGTATTTTGCGCCCAAATGGCTAAGGCTACACACGCTAAACTATGCGCAACAACAACGACATCGTCTGAACTCTCGCGTACGTACTTCTCGATTGTATCAGCCCATTCGTCTGCAACAGGGTGGTACCAATCGCGTTGTTCAATTCGGATGTATTCCTTATTTTCTTTTTGCCAGTAAGATTGCCAGTGGTTATCATCCGAACCACAGTATCCGGGAGCAATGAGGACTTTAGTTGCCATAATTGCAGGTCTTTTAATTGTTTAATTTACAA
>JAGPJL010000051.1 GCA_018054455.1 Parabacteroides sp. | reverse complement strand
TCCGACAAAACAGATCCTCCGGCAGGCTTTCTTACCAGTGGTAGGTGGCAGATGAGAATGATCTCTCACCAGGCATCTATCACTCTCAAAAGCCTTTTCACCAAAGGGTTTTTACCCAATTAGTGACAGGTGGTAGATAAATATTGAAAATTTAATCCCAAGAGAGTATATCCTCTCTACGTAAGACTGGCCAAAAAGTCCTATATCTTTGAAATTTCATTTATATAATTTAAAACATCAAAAGATATATCTTTGACAAGTTAAAGATATAAGGAAAAACAAGAAGCCTGTTCTGTGGTTGAAATAACAACGAATTAAAGATTTTTTCATACAATTTGTAACAATAAAGCCCAAATAGCTGTTTTATATGCTAAAGAATAAAACAATGGAACACGACCATCATACACACGACACCTCGACCGGAAACATAAAAGTTGCCTTCTTCTTAAATTTCATCTTCGCAATCGTAGAGCTTATAGGAGGTATATATACAAACAGTGTGTCCATCCTCTCGGATGCACTTCACGACTTTGGAGACTCGGTCTCGCTGGGAATTGCCTGGTATTTGCAGAAAATATCCAAGAAGCGAAGCGACAATTTCTATTCTTACGGATACAAACGGTTTTCGCTGATGGGAGCTATTTTTATATCAGTAATATTACTCGCTGGTTCAATCGTAGTAATCAAAGAATGTATTGAACGCATAATCGAACCACAAACTCCCGATGCAACCGGAATGCTCCTATTGGCCATATTGGGAATAGTGGTAAACGGGGCAGCTGTTTTACGGTTAAAAAAAGGGACGACATTGAACGAGCGGGCTGTTTCTCTCCATATGATGGAAGATGTTTTGGGATGGATAGCGGTACTCGTGGTAAGTATCGTAATGCATTTTGTTAATCTGCCTATTCTTGATCCACTCTTATCTATAGGAATAAGCATATGGATTCTTACCAATGTATATCGTAACCTGAAAGGCACTTTTAGAATATTACTTCAAAAAGTGCCGTACGATGTCAATTTAAAAGAACTAGAGCAGGAAATAAGGAGCGTAAAAAATGTATACTCCATACACGATGTGCATCTATGGACGTTGGACGGAGAAGAAAATATTCTTACTTTACACGCAGTAGTGCATCCCTTAACCACACTGGATGAACAACAGGTGATAAAAGAAGAGATTAAAACACGCTGCTCTGACCACCATATTCACCATGCCACCATTGAGTTTGAAACCGAATCCGAAAGCTGTGAGCTAACAGAATGTGGAACCAGATGTTAGTTTGATTACTTTGAATTATTATTAAACACAATTATATTTTTGTCAAAAAAATCACTATTAACAGATTATTTCTTACATTGCGAAACGATTTAAATCAAAATGGTTGATTTATGCAAGAAATAAGCAATATTCTATCTCTAATCGACTCTTATATTGGCGGGTCACAATGGTTTGTACTATTACTCTTAGGTACTGGTTTGTTTTTTACCCTCTATCTAAGATTTCCTCAGATACGATACTTCCGGCACGCGTTAAAAGTAGTTTCAGGAAAATACGATAACAAACACGATGAAGGCGACACATCTCACTTTCAATCGCTTGCAACCGCACTATCTGGCACTGTAGGCACAGGAAACATCGCCGGCGTAGCCCTGGCTGTACATTTAGGAGGGCCGGGGGCCTTATTCTGGATGTTTATAACCGCCTTTCTGGGTATGACAACAAAGATGGTTGAAGTAACTCTTTCGCATAAATACCGTGAAACAACAGAAAAAGGATCTATATCGGGTGGACCGATGTATTATATGAAAAACAGATTGCATATGCGATGGCTTGCTGTAATCTTTGCATTAGCCACAATTAGTTCATCATTCGGGACAGGGAGTCTGCCCCAGATAAACAGCATATCCAATGCCATGTTTTCGTCGTTCAACATTCCTCTATACATAAGTGGAGCCATCCTTTCCGTATTGCTCGGTTTAATTATTATTGGAGGAATAACACGTATAGCCAAAGTAACAGAGAAGCTTGTTCCTTTTATGGCCATAATTTATTTTTTAGGCTCATTGAGTGTGATTATATACAATTACGATAACATTATACCTTCGTTTGGTATATTATTTAACAACGTACTGAATGGATCTTCTGCCGCAGGCGGTTTTTTAGGAGCAAGTGTATCTCTGGCATTTAACCGAGGTGTTAACAGGGGACTCTTTTCCAACGAAGCAGGCCAAGGATCGGCTTCTATTGCACATGCAGCAGCCAAGACAAAAGAACCGGTTTCCGAAGGAATGGTAGCACTCCTTGAACCTTTTATCGATACTATTGTCATATGTATGCTTACCGGTATGGTTTTGTTATCTTCCGGAACCTGGTCTAATAAATATGAAAACCAATTTCAGCAAACTGATATGGTTTTACTTGCCAACAAATATAACGAAGATAATGCAGTAGACAAGTTCGCCGTAGCAAAACACATAACAGGAGATAAGCTTTTACCTCTTTACGATGGAAAGATTGAAATAAAAAACGGACAACTAACTACACCAGTCACGCTACTTCATTCCCGCTCTTTTGCAGACGATGTTCTATTCAAACAAGGAAAAGAACTTTTCAGCGGCGAACTGACGGTAAAAAACGGTAAAATTAGTTTGCCTATAATTAAAAGCCATCCAATTACTGTACAAGGAAAATCGTTGCTTCACTCGGCTCCCCTGTCCACCGAAGCTTTTAAAAAAGGATTTTTCGGAGACTGGGGGCAGTATATAATTCCATTGTCGTTACTTATGTTTGCCTTCTCTACAGCAATTGCATGGTCGTACTACGGAGACAGGGCTGTTACCTACCTTTGGGGAAGTAAATATGTTCGTGTATATCATGTAATTTATGTGATTGGCTTCTTCTTTGCTTCGTTTACAGATACAACAATTATCTGGATATTCTCGGGCGTATCCATAGCACTTATGACTCTCCCCAACCTGTTGGGAATTCTGTTGCTGCATAAGGAGGTTAAAACATCCGTAGATGAATATTGGAAAAAACATAAAAAATAAGACAAATAAAAAGAAAATAGATTATACCACGATTATACCGTATTTATCGAGCAAGCCCAATACGGCTGGATAAGAAAATCTGGCTTTCCTTATATTATTCGCCTCAGGATTAATGGAGTAATTGGATGCCGTTCTGAAATCCACACTATGAAGATTGGTCCGTTCAAAAACAGTTTGATGCAAATCACATCCCTGAAAACGGGCATCGGTTAAATTGGATTCACTAAAATTGGCTTCCCTGATCGAGCAATCCAGAAAAAATGTTTTCTTCAGATTCTTTTTCAAAAAGAATGAATAGTCAAGAACACACTTATCGAATTGGACAGCAAACAGGAAATCCGAGCAATCGGTGAAATCTATTCCGATTAACTTACAATTTACAAAAGCAACTACCTTTAATCCGGTATTTCCTAATTTAGCGTTACTTAAATTACATGTATCAAAATGACAGTCGATAAAATCGCAATCCAATAATTTACAATCAGAGAAATCGCAATTGATAAAAGTACACCCGTTAAACTCTTTCCCGGATAATGTATTGCCGGGTATACTCTGTTTTTCGAAAACAAAGCTATCGTAGACTTTGTCGTTAAATATATCTGCCATTCTTAATTTTTTAATAAAGGCAAATTTATGCGTTTTTCCCGACCGTACAACAATTATTCCTACATTTGCAGTAAACATTCTGAACAATGAAGATTCATCTTTGTATATTACTTTGCTTTCTGTGTGCTTGCAATAACACACAGAAAAACAGCAATACCTTACGATTGAAACTTTTAAGAGGACCTTCGTCCATAGCCTTTGCCCAATTAATGGAATCGCAGCCTGTTATCGATGGTATGGTATTGCAGACAGAGGTTGTGGATTCTCCGGAATTAATACAGGCTCAACTCATTAAGGGGGAGGCTGACATTGCTGTTCTGCCCATGATAAGTGCTGTAAATCTTTACAACAAAGGTGTTACTTATCCCCTTCTTGGATGTCCTTTGTGGGGAACACTTTATTTGGTAGGTCGTGATTCTTCCGCAACCATGTTGCATCTTTTCGGTAGCGGTACATCGCCTGATATTCTTACACGTTACTATCTGGATAAACATAAAAGCTGGCAACCGAAATTAAACTATACATTTGGATCGGCCCGCGATATAATGATGGGGATACAAACCGGGACCGTGGAAACTGCCGTACTAAGTGAACCATTCGTAAGTATGGCATTGGCAAAAGATTCCACACTGAAGATTCTGGCCGACCTTAATCGCCCCCTGCCCGATTCGCCCGGGTTTGCCCAGACGGCAGTTGTATTTAGTCCAAAACTCGCAAAATTTCGCAAAGAAATAGATAAGTTACTAGCTGCATCGTGTAAATTTGCCGTCGACAACCCCGAACAAGCCATAAGAATTATGGAAGAAAGTAAAGTTTTTGGTAAAGGAATGCTCTCGAAAAGTAGTATTCAACGGTGCAGAATCAATTATGTACCCGCATGCGAGGCTAAAGAAGCTGTTTCGTCTCTGCTGAGAATAATTCTGCAATATGAACCCAAGGCAATTGGCGGACATCTGCCTGATTCAACATTTGTAGTATGCGCAGATTGAAAAAAAACATACAAATGGCTTTCTCTATTGGAATTATGTTCCTGGCTTGGGAAGGCTTGGCACTTATGGTAAACAAGCCGGCGCTTGTTCCCGGAGTGCCCGACTTAGTCGTAACCTTGGGATCCCTGATACTATCTGCCAACTTTTACCTTTCCGTATTAGCTACACTTGGACGAGGAATAGCCGGCTTGATCCTTTCCGGAGTATTGGCCATGTGTACGGCTCTGCTTTTTGCCCGCAATGAAAACGTTTACGGGCTATTTAAACCGTTGCTCACGCTCATGCGTTCTGTTCCCGTTATCTCCTTTATCCTTCTTGCTTTACTATTTTTGCAACCGGAACAGATTCCATTTATTATAGCATTCCTTACCATGTTTCCGCTTCTAAGCGAAAACTTAACGAAAGGACTACTGCATCTCCGTCCGGAACTATCTGTAATGGGACATGTATTTCAGATTAACAGAGTAAACCACTTTACCCAGATTGTGTATCCGCAATTAAAACCGTTCCTTTTCAGCGGACTTGCGTCGGCAGCAGGCTTTGGATGGCGTGCCATTATTATGGGCGAAGTATTGTCGCAGTGTCCTTTAGGTATAGGGAGTGAAATGAAACGGGCTCAAAACTTTATAGAAGTGCCGGAATTACTGGCATGGACATTGATTGCTGTTGCTATTAGTTTTGTATTCGACAGAGGTTTGGATGCTTTAAGCCGTATCTCCTACCCCATACGATACAAAGCAGAAGATAATTTACATGAAACGCAAGCTAATCAAGCGATTGTTTTGACGAAGATAAGTCACAGTTACGGTAAAAGATCGGTACTGAAAGATTTTTCCCATCAATTTGAAAAGGGACGCATATATGGCATCTCTGCCCCCTCGGGTTGGGGAAAGACTACATTGCTGAACATCATTAACGGTACATTAAAACCTACGGCAGGCAAAATAGAAAGGACAGACACTCATGGAATTGCTTCTGTGTTTCAGGAACCTTATCTGGTAAACCAAATTACAGGATTGGATAACATAGCATTACCTCTTGCCTCCTTTTACACAAAAGAAAAGGCAAATGAAATTGCCAGTCACTTTTGCAAACTTATGGAACTTGAGGAGGTGGCACACCACCATCCGGATACCATGAGTTACGGTCAGCAGCAAAGAATAGCCATTGCCAGAGCATTGGCATTCCCTTCGGCTTTGTTGCTAATGGACGAGCCATTCAAGGGTTTGGACGAACCACTTGCCGCCCGGATCATTCAGCAAATCCGAAAGCTCCATGAAATCAATAAACAAACTATTATCTTTGTTTCGCATCAGCCAGACACATTGACTTTGCTGGCAGACGAAACAATAAAACTATAACAGATGACTGAAATATTCAACTCATTAATTTCTAAAACGCTTGGTATCTCTGCGCGTCAGATAGAAAAAACTATAGGACTTCTGGATGAAGGCGCAACCATTCCTTTTATTAGCCGGTACCGTAAAGAAGTTACCGGAGCTTTGGACGAAGTTCAGATTGGTGATATAAAAGACCAGTACGACAAACTAACAGAGTTAGAGAAAAGAAAAAAAACCATCTTGTCGTCTATCGAGGAGCAAAACAAGCTTACCCCCGAACTAAAAAAACGAATTGAGGCATCGTGGGACAGCACCGAACTGGAAGATATCTACCTTCCTTTCAAACCGAAACGTCAGACGAAAGCAGAAATTGCCCGTAAAAAAGGATTGGAGCCATTGGCTACTCTCCTTATGATGCAAGCTACACAAGATATAAAAAAAGCAACCATTTCTTATATCAAAGGTGAAGTTAAGGATGCTAAGGATGCTCTTCAGGGAGCCCGCGATATTATTGCCGAATGGGTAAATGAAGATGAGCAAGCCCGTAACACGGTAAGAAACTTCTTTGCTCGCACCTCTGTTATTTCCTCGAAGGTTATTAAAGGAAAAGAAGAAGAAGGAAGCAAATATCGTGACTATTTTGATTTCAGCGAACCATTAAACCGTTGTTCATCTCACCGTTTACTTGCTCTGCGCAGGGGAGAAACAGAAGGATTTTTACGGGTATCTATCTCGCCCGACACCGAAGGTTGTATGGAAAGGCTTACCCGAAAGTTTGTAAAAGGAAATTCGGATGCTTCGGCTCAGGTTGAAGAAGCTGTTACTGATTCCTTTAAACGCTTATTAAAGCCTTCGATCGAAACAGAATATGCCAATCTCAGCAAAGTGAAAGCGGACGAAGAAGCCATCCGGGTGTTTTCGGAAAATCTTCGTCAGCTTCTGCTATCAGCTCCGCTTGGACAAAAGCGCGTATTGGGCGTGGATCCGGGATATCGTACCGGATGTAAAATTGTCTGTCTGGATGCGCAGGGAAATTTAGTGCATAACGAAGCCATTTATCCTCACCCGCCCCAGAACGAAAAAGGAAAAGCTGCCGCTAAAGTAGCTCAGCTTGTAAGTACCTATGCCATCGATGCTATTGCCATTGGAAATGGTACAGCCAGCCGCGAGACAGAAGAGTTTATAACAGGCATCCGCTACGACAAAAAAGTACAGGTATTTGTTGTTTCCGAAAACGGAGCATCCATCTATTCTGCATCGAAGATAGCCCGGGAAGAATTTCCTGAATACGATGTAACTGTACGAGGCGCCGTAAGTATTGGTCGCCGGCTAATGGATCCGTTGGCAGAACTTGTAAAGATTGATCCCAAAAGCATAGGAGTCGGACAATATCAACACGATGTGGAACAAGGTGCTCTGAAAAAAAGCCTTGATCTAACAGTGGAAAGTTGCGTAAACTTAGTAGGTGTTGATGTCAATACGGCAAGCAAACATTTGCTAACCTATATTTCTGGTCTTGGTCCGACTCTGGCACAGAATATTGTTACCTACCGTGCGGAACACGGACCATTCGCTTCGCGCCGGGAATTACTGAAAGTTCCCCGCATGGGAGAAAAGGCATTCGAGCAATCAGCGGGTTTTCTTCGCATCACCAATGGAAAGAATCCACTTGATAATTCGGCAGTCCATCCCGAAAGCTATTCTATCGTGGAAAAGATGGCAAAGGATCTGGGTTGTACGGTGTCTGATCTTATCACCAACAAAGAATTAAAGAAGAAACTGGATCTGGGAAAATACGTTACAGGCAATATAGGACTACCAACCCTTACCGATATCATGGAAGAACTTGATAAACCGGGACGCGACCCTCGCCAGACCATCAAAGTATTTGAATTCGATCCTAATGTGAAAAAACTGGAAGATCTGAAAGAGGGAATGGTTTTACCCGGTATCGTTACTAATATAACTGCCTTCGGTTGCTTTGTTGATGTTGGAATTAAAGAGAATGGGCTGGTCCATATTTCGGAAATGGCGGATCGTTTTATCAGCGACCCTACACAGGTAGTAAGTATGCACCAGCATGTGAAAGTGAAAGTACAAAGCGTAGACCTTGTACGTAAACGTGTTCAACTATCAATGAAAGGATTATAAAATGAAAATCAACAAAACCAATGTAGCCAGACTACTTGATAAAGCCAAGATTGATTACCAGCTTATTCCTTATGAGGTGGATGAAAGCGATTTGAGCGCTATTCATGTTGCCGAACAATTGGGAGAAGACGTAAATCACGTTTTCAAAACATTAGTTCTCAAAGGGGATAAAGCCGGCTTCTTTGTATGTGTAATTCCTGGTCATGAAGAAGTTGACCTTAAACTTGCTGCAAAAGTCTCAGGTAATAAAAATTGTGAAATGATTCCTATGAAAGAATTACTCGCAACAACTGGTTACATACGGGGAGCCTGTTCGCCCATTGGAATGAAAAAACATTTTCCAACCTTTATACACGAAACCTGTTTGGAATACTCATTCATTTACGTAAGTGCCGGGCAGCGTGGATTACAAATTAAGCTCGCCCCCTCCGACCTAATTAAAGAAGTGGCAGCAACGGTTTGTAAACTGATTTAAAAGAAATTTAAATATAAAAACAAAGGGTATATGCCTTCCATTCAGGCATATACCCTTTTTACATTATTTTTTTTAATATTTTCGTAGGGTATTTTATATGTGAACGATCTTATAAGTACAAGCAACTATAAAAAGTTATTCACATTAAAATCTTACAAATATGAAAACCAGGATTAATCACTTATTGGGCTATCTAATGGCTGCTTTTTTGCTCGTCAGTTTTAGTCCGTTGCAGGCTCAGGAAGAAGGTAATTACTTTACGGTAAGCGGAACAGTAAAAGACCAGAAAACAAAAAAACGTCTGGAGTACGTTAATATTTCCGTGCCTGGAACAAATGTTGGAACGATCACAAACTCTGACGGAGAATTCTCCATCAAAGTACAAGACTCATTGAACGCTAAGGTGGTAGAAATCTCTCACATAGGTTACTACAATTATCGGATTGCTTTGACTGGAGAAGACATGACTGAGGGCAATTACCTGCTTGCTCAAAATGCCAATGTATTGGAAGAAGTGGTTGTAAGAGCTCATGATCCCAGGATGATTGTAGAAGAAGCGATGGATCACATCGGAGCTAACTATAGCAAGAAGCCTACCTTACTTACTGGTTTTTACAGAGAAACAGCTCAGAAAGGAAAACGCTACATAAACATTTCCGAAGCCATTATTGACATCTACAAGACATCATACACAGAAGATGCATCCCGCGACCGCGTTCAGATCTTTAAAGGCCGGACCTTACTAAGTCAGAAAGCAAGCGATACGCTTATCGTTAAACTGTTGGGCGGTCCGAATCTATCACTCTATGTTGACATAGTAAAGAACCCGGATATATTGCTATCCAAAGAAACACTAAGTTACTTTAATTTCCATATGGAAGAAGCTGCAGTAGTAGACAATCGTCCGCAATATGTAATCAGTTTCAAGCCTCAGGCAATTCTGCCTTATGCGCTACATTATGGTAAGTTATATATAGACAAGGAAAGCCTTGCCTTTACAAGAGCCGAATTTAATTTGAATATGGAAGACAAGGATAAAGCAACAACCGCCATTCTTAAAAAGAAACCGGCAGGGTTACGCTTCCGTCCGATCGAAGTATCATTCCTGGTAACCTACAAGCTGGTAAATGGAAGAAGCTATCTGAACTATATCCGAAACGAAGTACGATTCAAATGTGACTGGAAGCGCCGTCTGTTCTCAACCAACTATTCCATGGTTTCCGAAATGGTTGTAACGGATAGCAAAGATCAGGCAGTAACTGCAATTCCATACAAGATGTCATTCAAATCAAGTCAGTCGCTATCCGATAAAGTCAGCGATTTCAGAGACGAAAACTTCTGGGGTTCCTATAATATTATTGAACCTACAGAATCATTAGACAAAGCTGCAAATAAATTAAGGAAACAACAGGAATAAATAATCCTAACTTTTCTTATATTTGAAAGTCTTTTCAAATAAATAAGCAGCATGCTGAACGATCTGATTCTGATAAGTAAAATAAAGGAGGGCGACATAAAGGCTTACGAAGGGCTATTCCGGCTCTATTACGAGCCTTTATGCCGCTACGCTGTTAGCTACGTTCATCGAATGGAAATTGCTGAAGAAATTGTTCAGGACCTGTTTTATATCTTTTGGAAGGAAAGAGATAAATTACCTGTTTTTCAGTCGGTAAAAGCCTATCTTTACGGAGCCGTACGAAACAAGTCGCTGCAATATATAGAGCACTTGTTTATCAGGGAAAAATACAGAGAAGAAAGGTTGAACGATGATACTGAAGAACAATCTCCTACGCCATTAGATTCTTTGGAGTATAAAGAGTTACAAGAACGGATAAACCGTACTATTAATAAATTACCAGATCGCCGTCGACGCATATTCTGTATGCACAGGTTTGAAGGTAAAAAGTATTCGGATATTTCGGCAGAACTCTCTCTTTCGGTTAAAACAATTGAAGCCGAAATGACCAAAGCGCTCCAAGCGTTGCGAAAAGAGATAGAATGTTATATCAATGCCTATTAAGAAAAGTAAAATGACACAAGTAAACGGACATATGAACCAAACAGTGCATACAGACGAAGCATGGAGTTCGCTGTATTCGAGACTGGAGCAGGAAGAATTGATTCCGGCCCAACCCGTACGACGAACCTTGAGGCCTGCTTTTATTAGTATGGCAGCTGCCATTGCACTCCTTTGCCTTTGCGGAGCCCTTGGTATATGGCTTCTTTATGACGGGGCCGACAGATCTCTCCTTACCCTTCAAAATGGAGCTGAAGATAATACATTGGTAACGACCCTTGAAGATGGGTCAATTGTATATCTCGCACAGAATGCCACATTAAGTTATCCTGAGCATTTTGAAACTGACCAAAGATTAGTAAAATTGGATGGTAATGCTCTTTTTGATGTAAGCGGGAACAAGAAACGTCCTTTTTTGATTGAAACAAAATACACGACTATTGAAGTAGTGGGTACTGCATTTAACGTTAAAAGCACGGGAAAAGATAATTTTGAACTTTCTGTTCAGCGAGGGGTAGTAAAAGTTACTCTCCTTCAAGGGGGCGAAAGCTCGTTTGTTAAAGCCGGGGAAACAATTACTTTGCACCGGAAAGAATTACAAAAAAGCCTGACAAAAGACGTAGATCAGTTTGCCCGTTATACCGAACGAATACATTTTAAAGATGAGTCGCTGGCTAACATTGTTCGGGTAATTAATCGTACTGCCTCGCAACCTATATCTTTGGCATCTGCCGAACTTGAAAACAGGAGGCTTACCGTTAGCTTTTTTGATAATTCACCCTCGTCCATGACAGAACTTATTTGCCTTGCTTTAGGTCTTAAGTGTGAAGAAAAAGCGGATACCTTGGTAATATCAGCTCCTTAATATATTACTAAAATGAAGCTGTTAACCTCTATATTATTCCATCTGCTGCAAGGGTTCGTACTAAGTCTGTTAGTACTTCCTCTATTTGCACAGGAAAGTGATATACTGGAAAAGCGCATTCATTTACCAAAAAGCAAAGGATCTATTTATCAGTTGCTGAATCTTATAACGGACCGGACCGACTATCTTTTTATATACGATAGCAAAGTGGTCAACAATGAACAAAAAGGAAAAATCTCTAAAGGAAACTATACAACACGGGACGCAATTCTACGGATTACAGGCAATAATAAGCTTGGAATGCGTATTATTGGCAGACACATCTTACTTTATATTCCCTCTGATACACTTAAATATGTGCGTGCAAAGCCAATCCAGTCCGATTCAGTATCTAATATTATAATAGAAGGGACCGTACACGACAGATTAAATGAGGATATTATCCCTTTTGCTTCCATAAATGTTCGCAATACGTCCATAGGAACTATTACCAATCAGAACGGAGCTTTCAGAATTAAGCTTCCGGACTCCCTGCGTAACGAAACTATTCATATCTCACATGTTGGATACCAGCCGGTAGATCTGCATGTTGAACTATTAAACGGAAACAATACGCAGATTTATCTGGACCCACGCGTTGTTTCAATCCAGGAAATTGTAATAAGCCTGGATAATCCGCTTAATATAATAAAAGGAATGCTTGAACAAATCAGTGAAAACTACCCAGATCAACCCTCCTACTACACCTCTTTTTACAGAGAAGGAATCGAGCACAAAAACAAATTCGTAAGTCTCTCTGAGGCTGTTTTTAAAATCTACAAAACAGAATACAATCATCCATCCGCAGCAGATCAGGTTAAACTTTTAAAAATGAGACGTATCGTAGATGAGGCTGTGACTGATACAATTATATTGAAAATGAAATCCGGAATCAATGCTTCACTAATGCTTGATCTGGTAAAAAACATTCCTGATTTTTTATTGTTGGACGGGATGGCAAAATACAACTATACCCAAACAGATCTAACAGTTATAGAAGATCGTCTGGCACATGTTATTTCATTCGAACAAGATAAAGGACTTGATGCTCCCTTATATCGGGGTGAATTATTCATCGATGCCAATAATAAAGCTTTGTTACGTGTTAATTTTGAAATTAATCCGGCACACATAAAAAAAGCGGCTGATATGTTAATCGTAAAGAAAAGCCGGTTTTACGAACTCGAACCGCAATCGGTCCGCTATACCGTTTCTTATAAGCAATTAAATGGCAAGTATTATGTAAATCATATCCGGGGTGATCTGGATTTCAAGGTAAAAAGGAAGAAACATTTATTTGGATCATCTCAACTACATACCTGGTTTGAAATGGTGACCTGTAAAATAGACACAGAGCAAGTAACTCGTTTTACAAAAAATGAAATTTTACCAACAAGGACAGTTTTTGCTGAAACCAATTTCTCTTATGACGAAAACTTTTGGGGTGACTTTAACACAATCATTCCTGAAGAAAAACTGAATGAAGCTATTACCCGAATCTCCTCCAAAATAGAGGAGACCGGATATTAAAACTTGTTATTGCAATAAATCCAGAAGCATTAGTAATGCCATGTTGCTGGCCCGTAACATATTCTGCTCTCTGTTGGTCCCAAAATGAAATACTTCGGATCGGACTTTATCTTTATACGCTGCTGCTATCCAAACAGTACCTACCGGTTTTTCGGTAGTACCACCCCCAGGACCTGCAATACCCGATGTAGCAACGGAACAATCACACTCCAAAGCGTTTAGTGTTCCTAAGGCCATTTGTTCTACTACTTCCTTACTAACAGCACCCTCTCTTTCCAAAACATCTTTTTGAACTCCAAGCATCTGTTCCTTCACGTGATTTGCATAGCAAACCACGCTTCCTACAAAATAATCGGAGCTGCCGGGCATGGATGTAATAAGACTGGCAATTCGGCCACCCGTGCAACTTTCGGCAGTTCCCAAAGTTAAACTCTTATTTTTAAGCAGCTCTCCTATTAATTCCTGTACAGGTTTATCTTCTTCAACAATAATGCTCTCGCCTAATAACTCCCTTAGTTTTACCCCTTGTTCTGTTATATGATGTAAGGCCTGCGATTCACTTTCGCAATAGGCAGAAAGACGCAAACGAATAATTCCGGGCTGGGGTAAATAAGCCAATTTAATGCTATCGGGCAATTCCTCTTCAAACTGGGTAAGCTTTATCGCCAGCATTGATTCTGTATAACCTTTTACCCAGCAAGTATGGTGCTTTATATACACATCCTGCAAGAATTGCCTTTTAAGACGCGGGATTATTTCGTTACTCATAATCCATTTCATTTCGTAAGGGACTCCGGGCATAGAAACCAGAATCTTACCGTCTCGTTCAAACCATGTAACCGGAGCCGTACCTGCCTTGTTTTGTATAACAGTACAATCTACCGGGACCAATGCCTGGTTACGGGTAAGCTCGTTCATGACTTTACCACTTTTAGAGAAAAGAGTTTCTATATTGTCGTAAACCTCCTGAGAGAAACGCATTTTGGTTTGAAAATACTTACACAACGTCTGTTTTGTAATATCGTCTTTAGTTGGTCCGATTCCACCTGTTACCAATACGATCTGAGCCCGTTTTATCGCGGCATCAAATGCATCCAGCATATCCTGTTCATTGTCGCCAACTGTTGTTCTCCAAACAACGCGAAATCCCTCATTGCCAAGTGTCTGGCCAATCCATGCTGAATTGGTATCAATAACCTGCCCAATCAGCAATTCATCCCCAATGGTAATAATCTCTACATTCATATTGCTTACTTTTTACAATACTACTCTGGAAAACGGAGCAGCATCCATTGCACAGAAATCCTTATCCATATACTTATAGTATCCGGTTATAGCAACCATAGCGGCATTGTCTGTTGTGTAGGCAAATTTCGGGATATGGATTTTCCATCCATATCTGTTCGCATGATCGTGAAAGGCATCCCGTAAACCAGTATTCGCTGAAACACCTCCGGCTACTGCTACCTCTTTAATATTCAGATCTTTTGAAGCTTTGCGTAATTTTGACATCAGGATATCAATTACAGTAGCCTGCAAAGATGCACAAAGATCTGGTTTGTTTTTTTCAATAAAATCCGGATCATCCTTCAAACAATCACGTAAAGTATAAAGAAATGAAGTCTTCAGTCCGCTGAAACTATAGTTGTATCCGGGGATATGAGGCTTATTAAAAGTAAAGGCCTGCGGATTGCCCTCGTTTGCCAGTCGGTTTACGACCGGTCCGCCCGGATAACCCAGTCCCATTACTTTTGCACATTTGTCGAATGCTTCCCCTGCGGCATCATCAATAGTTTGTCCTATAACTTCCATATCATTATAGGCATTTACTTTTATTATCTGAGAATTTCCACCGGAAACAAGTAAGCATAGAAACGGGTAAGAAGGCTGATCTGTATCGTCTGGAGCATCTTTTATAAAATGAGCCAATACATGAGCCTGCAAATGATTGATTTCAATCATAGGTATCCCTAAAGATGCGGAAAATCCTTTAGCAAATGAGGTTCCGACCAATAGTGAGCCCATTAATCCGGGACCACGGGTAAATGCTACTGCACTTAACTCAGTCTTATCAATTCCGGCGCGTTTGATCGCTTCGGCTACAACCGGAATTATATTTTGTTGATGCGCCCGTGATGCAAGTTCGGGTACAACACCCCCGTAAGCCTCATGCACTGCCTGGCTTGCGATGATGTTGGACAACAATACACCATCTCTTATTACAGAGGCAGATGTGTCATCGCATGATGATTCTATACCAAGTATCGTTATTGACATATATTCTTTTTTTCTGCAAATTAACAAAATCTATCGCGATATTGTTGTAGTTTTGTACTTAAAATATAGTAAAGGTATCAGAGGTCTTAAATACATAATAATTTTTCTGCTTTTTTTATTCTGGATATTCTATGCCGTACCGGTTATCCTGTTAAACATTCCCTATGTACAACAGAAAATTTCCTCAGTTGCGTCTACTGAACTATCCGAAAGACTTCACGTGCCGGTAAAAGTTGGAAAAGTCGATTTTGAATGGTTTCATAGTATCGTATTGGAGGATTTGTATCTTGAAGATCAAAACAAATCCGTTCTTTTTAAAGCAAACCATGTATCGGCAGGATTTGAATTACTACCCCTGTTTAATGGTAAGTTAGTCTTTACTACCGTGAGATTATTTGGATTTGACTTCCATTTAAAGAAAGCGACACCAGAGGATACCCTTAATTTGCAGTTCATTATTGATGCTTTTGCCAGCAAGGATACGATGAAGAAGGAAAGCAACATCGACCTGAAATTTAATTCAATATTAATTCGCAGAGGTAACTTTTCGTACGATGTTGCCAGTGCTTTGGAAACTCCGGGGAAATTTAACACAAAGCATATAGCTATAAAAAATATGAGTGCTAAGATAGCACTTAAGGCATTTAACAAAGACAGCATTAACGCTAACATTAAAAAGTTAAGCTTCAAAGAGCAGTCTGGATTCTCCCTTAATAAACTTACACTGAATCTTGTTGGGAATAAAGACAGCCTATCCGTTAAGAATTTTGAAGTACGTTTACCCGAAACTACCCTGAAAATAGCTCAGGCAACCGTCGATTTATCTAAAGTAGACAGTACCAGCCAGCTTATAAACAATGCCTTGTTGAATTTACGTATTGCCCCTTCGGAAGTTTGTCTGAAGGACTTGTCCGCTTTTGTTCCCGCTTTTCAAAATTTCGCAGACATGATTGTAATGTCGGCAGAAGTTAACGGCAGTGTAAACAATATTAATTTAAAGCAACTCACTTTAAAGTACAGTGACAAAATGCTTTTTCTGGGCAAAATGGAACTAAAAGGGATTACTCACCCCGATGAAGCGTATGTGTTTGGACAAGTAAACAAGATGTACCTTACAACCAGCGGGCTGCAAGGTTTAGCCAATAACTTCAGCAGCCGGCCAGTGGTTTTACCAAAAGAACTCATTAAACTGGGTACCATTAATTTCACAGGAGAGATCTCAGGTTTTTTTGACAACCTGGTCGCATTTGGTAAATTATCATCGGCCATCGGTTCAATACAAACCGATATGATTTTTGGCCGTAATAAATCAAAGGGTATTGATGCATATTTAAAAGGGCACCTTTCTACAACCGGGCTCAAAATTAATGAACTTTTTGAAGATGGAAATCCTTACGGAAATTTAGCGTTCGATATTACGTTGGATTCGAAACGTCCGGTTAACGGCTCCTTTTCAGGAAACGTAAAAGCCCTGATTGCAGAAGCCGATTTCAAAGGATATAAATATGAAAACATTAATCTCTCCGGAAATTTCAAGAAAAACGGGTTCGATGGGATGATTCAGATTGATGATCCAAACGGAAAACTCTATGCTGAGGGATTATTTGAACATCGTGGAAAGAACTCGGTTTTTAATTTCACAGCCGATATAAAACATTTCCGTCCGGATCAGTTGAATTTAACGCAAAAGTACGATTCGCCAGATATCTCCGGATCTGTAAAGGCTGATTTTACGGGAAATAACATCGACAATGTGGAAGGAAGTATCCAGGTTGACAGCCTGTCTTTTAAAACTAAACCAAATGAATTCTTTATTGATAAATTTTTGGTTGTAGCATCGGGCCATTCTCTGGACAGAAACCTCACTATTTCGTCCGATATTATCAACGGTGAGATTAATGGAGCCTATTCGTTCGAGACTATTATTCCCAGCCTCATGAATACGTTCAAAGGTTATTTGCCTGCACTAATAAATGCAACTCAGAAAAAGAAACTAACAAAGGAGAATAATTTCTCCTTGCTCCTTACACTCGAAAACACGGAGGATATATCGAAAACGTTAAAACTTCCGTTTACCATTGTTAATCAGTCGCGCATTGTTGGGCAGTACAATAACAGGTACAATAAATTCCGGGTGGAAGCCTTCCTGCCGGGATTCCGGATTGGAGGGTCTTCGTTCGAATCGGGTTATTTGGTTTGCGACAACCCTACCGAAGATGTATCTATACATGTTAAAGCAACCAACTTTAATGCAAAAGGGCTTCGAAACTATATTGATTTCACGGCTAACGCAAAAGATGACAAAATAAATTCGTTGCTCAGTCTGGCAAACAATAAATCCAGAGTATTTAAGGCCGACATCTCTTCATCTGCACACTTCGTGATGCAGGAACAGGAAAAAGGTCCGGCAAAATTGCGCACTGAAATTGAATTAGATCAAAGTCCGCTTATTGTAAATGATTCATTGTGGCAAATAGAACCATCCAATATCTTCATTGAAAACAGCAGAATTATAATTGATAATTTCTATGCTTCCCATAAAGAACAGTTTTTACGTCTTGACGGAAGCGTTTCGAAAGATCCTGCGGATACACTCTTGCTAGATCTGAAAGATGTGGAACTTAGCTATATTTTTGATATTGTAAATATTCCGGTACTTCAGTTCGGAGGACGAGCAACTGGTACTTTCAATCTGACCGATTTATATGGAAGCCGGGTATTAAATACCGACCTTGAGATTCAGAATTTCTCATTCAACAAGGTTACATTCGGGAAATTAAATCTATACAGTGAATGGGACGATCAGCAACAGGGTATCCTTATGCTTGGCAGTATCTACAAAAATGACAGTACGTGGACTGATATTAATGGATTCATATATCCTGTTGGAGAAAAATCCGGATTGTCTCTTTATTTTGATGCAAATGACATAGATGTATCTTTCCTGCAACCCTTCATGCAAAATATAGCAAGTAATATAAAAGGGCACGGATCCGGAAATGTCCATTTATTTGGTCCATTTAGCAAGCTTACAGTGGAAGGAGATGCTTTAGTAAGGGATGGCGGACTTGGCATCGGTTATCTGAATACCTATTATACCTTTACTGATTCGATCCATCTAACACCTACTACCATTCAAGTAAAAAACCTGACTTTGCACGATAAAGACGGTAACAGCGGAAAAGTAAACGGGGTGGTTAATCATACCTTTTTCAGGAATTTTAATTTCACAGCCACTGTTCAGGCAGATAATATGTTGCTATTTAATGCAACAGCAAAGCAAAATCCTCAGATTTTCGGTACAGCATACGGAAGTGGCACAGCAACCATTCAGGGTACGGAGCAGTTGATAAATTTTGACATTAATATGATGAGTAATCCGGGAACAGCTATCTCGCTTAACTTCATGGAAGGGGGTAAAGCATCCGAATACGATTTCATTTCTTTTGTCAAAAAAGACACAACAATATTTGAATCAGGAGAAAATACTGCAGAAAAAGAGAAAAAACAAAATACGTCGAGCGGAGCAGAATACCGAATGAATTTCCAGCTGGATCTTACACCTGACGCATTAATTGAGTTAGTAATGGATCCTATTTCGGGAGATAAAATTAAAGGGTACGGAAATGGGAATATTCAGATCCAATATGGTACAAAAACTGATCTCCGGATGTATGGCGGATACATTATTGAAAGCGGAAGTTATAACTTTAGTCTTCAACAGGTAATACATAAAGATTTTAAAATAAGAGATGGAAGTACGGTGTCTTTCCGTGGAGATCCGTTTGATGCCAACTTAAATATAAATGCCATATACAGCCTCACAGCAAATCTTGGGGATTTGGACGAATCGCTTGCACAGGAAAGCGCACGGACAAACGTGCCGGTAAACTGTGTTTTGAATATAGATGGCGTACTGAGGAGTCCGACTATCTCATTCGACTTAGAACTTCCTAATTCAAACGAAGAACTTGAAAGAAAAATGAGGAGTCTTGTTGATACTGAAGAAATGATGACTCGTCAGGTTGTTTATCTTTTGGTACTAAATAAGTTCTACACCCCCGATTATGCGATGGTTACTTCTACCTCATCCGGATTTGCATCGGTAGCATCATCAGCCATATCCTCTCAATTGTCGAGCATTCTAAGCAGTATAACTGATAAAGTTCAAATTGGGACAAACATCCGGGCCAGCGAAAGCTCCTTTACGGACACGGAAGTAGAAATGATGCTTTCGAGTCAGCTTCTTGATAACCGACTGTTATTTAACGGAAACTTCGGGTACAAAAATAACCCCACCCAGCCACGAACATTTGTAGGAGAATTTGATTTGGAATACAAATTAAATAAAAGCGGGGAAATCAGGCTGAAGGCATACAATCATTCAAATGATATGTACAAGTATTTAAAATCGGCTCTGACAACTCAGGGTGTAGGTATCATGTTTAAAAAGGATTTTGACCGGTTAGGAGATATATTCCGTAAACGCAAGAAATTTCA
Organism: Parabacteroides sp.; assembly: GCA_018054455.1. Taxonomy (GTDB): domain Bacteria; phylum Bacteroidota; class Bacteroidia; order Bacteroidales; family Tannerellaceae; genus Macellibacteroides. Next base: position 1,605 of record JAGPJL010000051.1, on the reverse strand, counting down.
GGTTATTCCGCCCGATTCAGTGAGTCAACCTGGTAAATAAATTAGTAGCAAGAACTTAATATCTAACAAAATGATGAAAACTATTAACAGCGGACTCTTAAGAAGTATCTTTGCTTTAGCTTTGGGGATTGTTTTAATTATTTGGCCGGAACTTACCATAACCTATCTGGTTATGACAATCGGAGTTTTATTCATCGTACCGGGTATTATATCGCTTCTTTCCTATTTTACCCAGAAGAGAGATCAGTTAAAAAGCAGTATCATTTACCCTATAGAAAGTGCCGGAAGCATTCTCTTTGGAATCTGGCTGTTTATTATGCCCGGCTTTTTCGTAAATATACTTATGTATATATTCGGAGCATTGCTCTTAATTGCAGGCATTCACCAGCTTATAAACCTTATTATTGCAAGGAAATGGAGTATTGTTCCCTGGCCGTTTTATATCATGCCATTACTGGTTTTGGCCGCAGGAATTATAATTCTTATTTATCCATTCGAAGTGGTAACAAATACGTTTATCGTTTTTGGCGGAACAGCCATATTTTACGGTGTTTGCGAACTGATCAACTGGTTCAGGTTCAAAAAAAGATAAATTACGATTTCCTGTATTCAAGCGGAGACACGCCCATATATTTTTTAAAGAATTTCCCAAAAGTGGATTGATCGGAAAACTGCAGCATGTTTGCAACCTGCTGCACGGTTAAATTTGGTGTCTTCAACAGGACTCTGGATTCCAGAATAAGCGCTTCGTCTATCCATTTACTCGCCGATTTTCCAGTCAGCTCTTTTAATATAAGAGAGAGATATTGGGGAGTAATGCAAAGCTTTTCTGCATAAAAAGACACAGCATGTTCCGTTTTACAATTTGCCAGAAGAATTTCAAGAAACTGCTGAAACAATTCTTCTTTACGTGTTAATGCAGGCTGTTTGATTGTTTTTTCCTTGTCGGCAAATATATTACCCAACTCAAGGGTAAATCCTATAAAAGTATTTTGAAGTACTTCTAACTGAAAGTGATGATTCTTCATGTTTATTTTTCTTCTAAACAGCTGGAAGTAATCATCAACAATTTTTAGGTCTCCGGGTTTTAACGTAGCAAAAGGATTTTTGCGTATCTGCATGTACAAAGTGGCAGATGGCGGAGTTTTAGATGGGTTACATCCATCAAGAAATCCTTTGGATATTACAACCATTTTAGCCTTAAAATCTTCACTACGCATATGAACCTGAACTGTATGCGTAGGCATTATAGTCATAAAAGTATTTTTTTCGAGCGTGTATAAGGTATAATCTATGCCAATTTTAACAGTTCCCTGTGTAATAAGAACAAATGTCAATGCATTAAAACGTAACGGAAGGGTATTGAAATCATTCGGATCTTCGGATGGAAAGTGTGAGCCAAATAAATCAGCAACAATAAATTCGTTCCTGAAATTATCACTACTGAGAATTTCTTTATTTAATTCACTTATTTCAAATAATGGAAGCTCATTCATCGTTTAACAGGTGAAAATTATAGAGCAAAGTTAGCCAATATTTCAACAACACAATTTATTTTGTTTCAATTTTCACCAATTTGGAACTTGTTTAAAGTTAAATATTAAG
>JAGPJL010000050.1:14954-21550 GCA_018054455.1 Parabacteroides sp. | reverse complement strand
ATAGACAAAAAAAGGCCGTCTCATTAATGAAACGGCCTGTTAGTTATTTGATAAGATAATCTTATTTTACGTTCTTTACCTTAATAAGGTATTCTGCGATCTGAACAGCGTTCAAAGCGGCACCTTTCTTAATCTGATCGCTTACCGTCCAGAAAGTAAGTCCGTTTGGATTGGTAAGATCCTTGCGGATACGACCAACATAAACAGGTTCTTTATCTGCCACGAACAAAGGCATTGGGTAATCCTTAGTTGCAGGATTATCTTGCAAAATTACACCTTCTGCTTTCGAAAAAGCTTCTTTAGCCTCTTCAACACTGATTGGACGTTCTGTTTCCACCCAAGTCGTTTCAGAGTGAGCACGCATAACCGGAACACGTACACAAGTTGCACTTACTTCAATATCCGTGTGCATAATCTTACGTGTTTCGTGGTACATCTTCATCTCTTCCTTTGTATAACCATTTTCGGTAAATACATCAACCTGAGGAATCAGGTTATATGCCAGCTGATAAGCAAACTTATCTACTGTGGGTTCTTCGCCCTTCAGTATCTGTTCGTATTGTTTTATCAACTCTGCCATGGCAGTTGCTCCTGCACCGCTGGCAGCCTGGTAGGTTGAAACATGTACTTTCTTAATGTGAGAAATACCTTCAATTGCCTTTAAAGCGACTACCATCTGAATGGTTGTACAGTTTGGGTTGGCAATAATACCACGGGGACGAGTCAATGCATCTTCTGGATTTACCTCGGGAACTACCAAAGGCACATCTGCGTCCATACGGAAAGCACTTGAGTTGTCGATCATCACCGCACCATGCTTGGTAATGGTTTCCGCAAACTCAACGGAAGTACTTCCTCCTGCCGAAACGAAAGCAATATCGATCCCTTTAAAGTCGTCGTTATGCTTGAGCTCTTTGACGGTGTACTGTTTACCTTTAAATGTATAAACACGTCCGGCACTACGGGATGAACCAAAAAGGATCAGCTCATCCATCGGGAAGTTTCTCTCGTCTAGCACACGTAGGAATTCTTGTCCTACTGCTCCGCTAACACCAACAATTGCTACTTTCATTTTGAGCACAATTTTAAATTTAAAAATAATCAGTACTATTTCGTTCTAAATGGAATAGTTATATATCTTTGTACTTTTTGGGCACAGTTACCGATTATACCAAAAATCGGCTTGCAAAGATATACTATTTTCTACAAAACCTTATTATTATGAAACAATTCTTTATATTATTGCTCTGTTCGCTTTCATTTTTAACAAAATCGCAAATTACCGAAACTTTTCCGTCAACTTATATTACCGCCTCCAATGCATGGAAAGGAGATACCAGTTTATACTACATCACTCAAGACGGATGGCTTCAGCTGGATGATATGTACGAACAAGGCAATGCATCGGTTCAATTGCCTGTAACCTATACTAAAAACATGGAATGGGAACTGGATGTTCAATTGTATTGCAATTCTTCCAATGCAAATAATGCCCGTATTTATGTTATTTCGTCGGGCAAGGATACCGATCCGGACGAGACCCACTACTATATTCAGGTTGGACATAACGACGACAATATATCTCTATACAGTGTAAAAGGATCGGGTACAGCCAAAAGGCTCATAAAAGGACGGATGGACTTACTTGATAAGGAAGAGGTTAATGTGCGTGTAAAGCTACTGCTTGCCAACGGAGATACATGGAAACTCTATACCCGCTTAGCGGGAGAACCAGCATTCATTCACGAAGGGGATACCACGATTAAACAACTATCCATTCCTCCCTCCGGTATTTTTAAACTGAACTGCCGGTACAGTAAGACCCGCAGCTATCATTTTGCCTTCGACAACATCAGAGTTTCCGGAGATTCATCCGTAATAGCAGACACGACTCCCCCATCTATTTCGCAAATTGAAACCGTATCCGACTCCACGCTCTTGTTTACTTTCAGCGAAGCGGTACGCATATCTTCAGCCTCTTGCACAATCGAAAACAGGGGTGAAGCAGCTCTTGAAGCCGATTCAACCTCGGCCACGAAAGTCTTGGTTCACACCCCCGGAGTCCTTGAGTCTGGCAAAGAGTACACCTTATGCTTAGACAACATAACCGACCTTGCCGGAAATCTTTTGGAAGATGCTTGTTTAAGCTTTACGTTTACAAAAGAGAATACACCTGAAGAGCCGGAAGAAGAAAATCCCGGGGAGGAAGAGCCCGATGCTTCGGCGGATATTACATTTCGCGAAATCATCTTTAATGAAATCTTACCTGATCCCCGAACAGGAGGCAGCGAATACATTGAACTGTATAACCGCAGCGGCAAATCTCTTTCGGTTGCCAAACTTGCTATTGCCACCCGAAAAACAGAGGGTACGCTTAGCACACTGTATCCACTTTCCGAACTTGCGCTTTCAATGGAGAAAGAAGATTTTCTGGTAGTTTCGAAAGACAAGAATGGGGTCCATTCCCAGTATGCTTCTCCAAATCCTGAAAAAGTGCATTCGGTTAAACTACCTGTGCTGGCTAACACATCCTCCACGCTTGTTCTGATCAATACAGAAACAGAGGAAGTGATTGACGAACTGTCATACAATTCAAAATGGCACAGTGCCTTTGTTACCGATAGCAAAGGAATTGCATTGGAACGGATTGATCCGGAAGCTGCTACCCAAAGTTCGGAAAATTGGGCATCGGCAGCCGCAGAAGAGGGGCATGGAACTCCTGGCTACCTCAATACCCAGTTCGGCGTGATTAAGAACGGACCAGTCGTGGGCATAGACACTCCGGTATTAGCCCCTGGCGGAGATGCCTATACAATTGCTTACCAGGCTGATCAATCGGGGTATAGTTGCCGGATATTTATCTTTGATCCGGCTGGCAGACAGGTGGCAAGGGTTCAAAACAACGAATTAATCGGGCAGCAAGGCACATTGAGATGGGATGGAAAAGGTACCGGCGGAGAAAAACTCCCCACCGGTCTTTATATTCTCTATGCAGAGATATACCACCCATCGGGGGCCCTGCATAAATTTAAGAAAGTCTTTTCTGTCCGTTAAAAACAGAAAGCTGTTAATAACGGAAGCTGCTGCCTCCCAAGAATTCCCGTAACAACGAGGTGGCGGGAAGTTCTGTTTCGTGGATATAATTAAAGTAACGCAGAAAACGAATCAAACGGTAAGCCTCCGCATTCTCTTCTTCTATTTCCATTACTTCCATAAGGATTGGTTCGGCATATTTTCGCAAAGCCGCCAACTCGTAGAGCATGGCACTGTTAAACATTGCGTCCGCATTCTCCTGGAAAGGAAAAATCCATTTGTCTTCGCCTTTCCGTACACTCTCCCAACGGGCAATGGTTTCTTTGGCCGAATACCCCCGGAAACGGTAATCGCGGACAATTCGCCTTAACAACCGGTTGTCGGTGGTAGGAATCCAGTTATGGTTATCCAGCGAAATGGAAGTCAACGCCGAAACATACACTTTATATTTATAGCGATCGTCAATCGTAGGGGTTAACTCAGGATTAAGGGCATGTATTCCTTCAATAATCAGCATAGAGTTCTTCTCCATTTTCAGTTTATTGCCTTTATACATCCGCGATCCGGTTTCAAAACTAAAGGTAGGAAGTTCCACCTCCTCACCATCGATTACTTTTTGAAGATCGCTGTTAAAATACGGAAGGTCAAGCGCGTAAAGCGACTCGAAGTCATACTCTCCTTTCTCATCCTTCGGAGTATGCTCTCTGTTCAGAAAATAATCGTCCAGCGAAATACTGACAGGATGAATCAGGTTGGTGATAAGCTGAATCTGAAGCCGTTTACAGAAAGTGGTTTTACCCGACGACGACGGTCCCGAAATAAGTACCACCCGCACTCCGTCTTTGAAACGACCTGCAATTTCTTCGGCAATCTTGGCTACAGCCTTCTCCTGCATGGCTTCAGATACCATGATAATCTCGGGAGTTAAGCCTTTCCGGATGGCAACGTTTAAATCGCCTACATTACTTAAGCCTACTGTCTCAAGCAAAGTAAGATGCTCCTTATAGGCCTGAAACATTTTGTCTTGTTGTATTACCGGTTCAAGTTCCATCGGATTGGAACGTTTTGGAATACGCAAAAGGACCCCGTCGAAATAAGGGACTATATCAAACAACTGAATATATCCTGTAGAAGGAGTCAGACAACCGTAGAAATAATTGATATACCCGTCTAAATCGTAGTACATGGTATAAGGCATTCCGGTTGTTTCCACCAACAGCTCTTTATCATACAACCCCCTTTCATGAAACAGCTTAACAGCATCGGAAGTCCGGGTATTCTTAAACCGGAAAGGAATATCGGAATCAATTATCTCCCGCATTCTCGTTCTGATCTTCTCAATAGTCTGATGATCGATCGATTTGCCGTTGTGTATCTTACAAAAATACCCTTTGGAAACAGGATGTTCCAGATTAAGGGTTGCCGTTGGCAATACATCGTGTACTGCTTTGGAAAAAATAAAACACAGCGACCGTACATAAGTACGTAATCCAGACAATTGGGTATAATCAACAAACTCGACATCCTTAGGATAATAACACCTGAAGGTAAGTCCTTCTACTTTATTGTTCACTCGGGCATTCATCGGGCGATGCACAAGCGGACTTCCTACTGCAGCATAAATGTCCAGCAAAGTAGAACCCAGGGGGACCTCTTTGTATATATTGTTATTCTTACAGTAGATTGTGATCGTTTCCGCCATAACTTTTCAACATTTTTAATAATTTTGCACCATAAAGTTAGGAATATAAATCGGATTTTACTATCCAATTAAATGATTTTTAAATGGACTATTCATTTTTTGATTTTCTGACGCTTATCGGTTCGCTGGGTTTATTCCTGTACGGAATGAAAATAATGAGCGAAGGGCTTCAGAAGGTCGCAGGGGATAAAATGCGTGGAATCCTCTCCGCCATGACTTCCAACAGAGTGACAGGCGTTCTTACAGGCGTTTTAATTACTGCACTAATTCAATCATCCAGTGCTACAACCGTGATGGTTGTCAGTTTTGTAAACGCCGGACTTCTTTCCTTGGCTCAATCAATCGGAGTAATTATGGGGGCCAATGTCGGAACCACGGTTACCGCCTGGATTATTTCTCTTTTTGGATTCAAAGTAGACATAAGCGCTTTTGCCATTCCGCTCATCGGACTAAGCATTCCTCTTATTTTTTCAGAGAAAAGCCGGCGTAAGTCGATTGGAGAGTTTTTAATGGGTTTCGCTTTCCTTTTTATGGGATTATCTTATTTAAAGGATTCTGTCCCCGACCTGCAAAGCAATCCTCAGATACTCGCCTTTCTTCAGAACTACACCTCCATGGGGTATACTTCCCTACTTATCTTCCTTGGGATAGGTAGTCTTCTTACCGTCATTGTCCAATCATCCAGTGCAACCGTAGCCATCACATTAATTATGTGTACAAAAGGATGGATTCCGTTTGATATGGCAGCAGCAATGATATTAGGCGAAAACATCGGGACCACCATTACAGCCAACATTGCTGCAATCCCCGCAAATGCATCAGCAAAAAGAGCTGCCATCGCTCATTTAATGTTCAACGTTTTTGGCGTACTCTGGGTAATGGCTCTGTTTTACCCATTTACCCAAATGGTTTCGTGGATCGTTACAAATTATGGTCCGGGAGATCCGCATCAGATGACTGAATTTCTGGCCAATCTTGATTCCAGAACAATATCTCTTATCACTTCAAATGCAGAATTGAGTGATCCGAAGCTGATTGCATTGCAAAAACAGCTATTATCCTTACAGGTATCCGTTTCTTATGGGCTCTCGCTGTTCCACACCATGTTCAACATCGCCAATATTTGTATCATGGTTTGGTTTGTAAACTTTTATGTTTACGTATGTTCGGCAATCATTAAACCAAAAACCACTGACGAAGAAGAGGAGTTTCAGTTACGATACATCCCTTCCGGTATTCTTTCGACTGCCGAGCTTTCGCTGATGCAGGCAAAAAAAGAAATTGCCGTTTATGGCGAGCGTACTTACCGGATGTTCGGTATGGTAAAAGATCTTTACTACGAATCAAATGAAGATAATTTCCTTAAAATATACAGCCGGATTGAAAAATATGAAAGTATTAGCGACCGGATGGAAATAGAAATTGCGAATTATCTTACTTTTGTTTCGGAAGGCAGGTTGAGCTCGGAAAGTAAAGAGGAGATACGCACCATGTTACGTGCTGTTACCGAAATAGAAAGTATTGCAGATTCATGCAATAATCTGGCTCGTGCAATAAGACGCCGTAACGAAGGTAAGGGTGAATTCACTGAAATGTTGAATCATAACATGGATCAGATGTTTGCCATTGTTGACGAGTCGATCAAACAAATGAATATCGTTCTCCACAAAGCGGAGGTAGTTCATGATGACATCAATGTTTCTTACAATATTGAAAACGAGATTAACAACTACCGCAATCAGCTTAAGATCAAAAACATGGAAGATATCAACCTTAAGCAATACGATTACCAGGTTGGTGTATATTACATGGATATGGTTGCAGAATGCGAGAAATTGGGCGACTATGTCATAAATGTTGT
>JAGPJL010000050.1:1463-14854 GCA_018054455.1 Parabacteroides sp. | reverse complement strand
TCCCGGCAGCATGCCTCATTCTCCAGTACATTTTATCGCCAATATTCGCTGAAAATGATTTCCGAACTGGCCAAAAGATACGGAAAAGACACCCGGGTTATCGGCTGGCAGCTCGACAATGAGCCAGGTGTTCGCCAGGATTTTAATGAAGATGCCTTATTGCGGTTCCGTTCTTTCCTGCGCAACAAGTACAGCAACAATATTCAAGAGCTGAACAAGACCTGGGGAACAGCTTTCTGGAGTCAGATTTACAGCTCTTTTGATCAGATTAACTTTCCATTACCTTCCAACTGGGGACAAAATCCGCATCAGATGTTGGATTTCAGACGGTTTAACGCCTATCAAACGGCTTCTTTTCTGGATGAACAAGCAGCCGAAATACGTAAATTCAGCAATCCGGATCAATGGATTACCTCTAACTATATCCCCGACTACCAGGCCGGACACATTGGCTTGTCCAAATTGTTCGACTTTTACAGCTATACTCGCTATATCGTTTCAGGAGGATTGGGTATCGGTCAAAAGGGATATCGTATTGGCGATCCCATGCTGATTCCATTTGCAAACGATTTTTTCCGTCCGATCGGAGGTATTTACGGAGTAATGGAGCTTCAGCCGGGTCAGGTAAACTGGGGCAGCATTAATCCGCAACCCTATCCGGGAGCCGTTCGCCTGTGGTTATGGTCCGTGTTTGCAGGAGGCAGCGACTTTACATGCACCTACCGGTTCCGTCAGCCTATCTACGGGGACGAACAGTATCACGCAGGCATCGTAGGAACCGATGGTGTTACTCCGTCGCGGGGTGGATTGGAATACCAGCAGTTTATAAAAGATATAGCCAAACTCCGTAAGGAATACAATGCGAAAGCTACCCAACCGGCAACCTATGTAAAACGCAAAACGGCTATTTTGTATAACGTGGACAATACCTGGAGTATGAGCAAACAAAAACAAACGCAGGAATGGAACACAGACAGTCACATCCAAAAGTATTACAAACCTCTTAAAAGCTTTGGCGCGCCGGTTGATGTAATCAATGAAAGCGCCGATTGGAGCAAATATCCTGTATTAATTGCTCCTGCTTACCAATTGGTAGACGATCAACTGATTGAAAAATGGACTACCTATGCAAAACAGGGAGGGCATCTGATCCTTACGTGCCGCAGCGGACAAAAAGATCGTTCCGACAGGTTGTTTGAACTTCCTTTCGGAGGGAAAATCGCCGAGTTGATCGGAGCCAAAATGGATTTCTTTGATTTGCTGGTTCCTTCGGATCCGGGTGCTGTAAGCCTAAACGGAAAAAACTATCCATGGGTAAGCTGGGGAGAAGTGTTCACTCCCGAAGCGCAGACCGAAGTATGGGGAAGTTACGTAAACGATTTCTATGCCGGTAAAGCTGCCGTTCTCCATCGTACGTTAGGAAAAGGAAGCATTACCTATGTGGGAGTTGACAGTCGCGACGGTTCTTTGGAAAAAGAAGTGTTGAAACGGGTATATGCGCTTAACAATACCTCCTTGCTGGATCTTCCCGAGGGAGTATGGATGGAATACCGCGACGGATTCGGGATTGCCGTAAATTATGGTCCTGTTGCGTTCGATTTCCCATTAAACGACAAGGCAAAAGTCTTGGTTGGAGAGAAACAAATACCTACCGCAGGCGTATTGGTCTGGAAAGAGTAATACACCTGAATCATAAAAACGGTCTGCATCCCGATGCTTTTAGCAGCAGTGGATGCAGACCGTTCGCTTTTTAAAAAAAAATACTACTTTTGCATAAAAAGAAGTACTGATGAAGGTATTAATTACAGGAGCAAGTGGATTTATAGGTAGCTTTTTGGTAGAAGAATCGCTGCGAAGAGGATACGAAACCTGGGCAGGTATACGTGCCACCAGTAGCAGGGCCCGATTACAGGATAAACGTATTCGGTTTATAGACCTGAAATACGACGATCCAAAGAAACTTACCGAACAACTTTCGGAATACGCGGGTTTACATGGAGCATGGGATTATGTAATTCACAATGCCGGCTTAACCAAAACCCTCCGAAAAGAGAACTTCTTCCGTGTCAATGCCGAACACACCCGTAATCTTCTCGAAGCGCTCCATGCATCCGGATGTGCTCCGCGAAAGTTTATTCTGATGAGCAGCCTCAGCAGCTTCGGATTAGGCGACGAGGTAAATTTTACCCCTTTCAGTCTTTCCGACACCCAGAACCCAAACACAGTATACGGACAAAGCAAACTGAAAGCAGAACATTATGTGCGCGACCAAAAGTACTTTCCATGGATAATACTTCGTCCAACCGGTGTATACGGACCTGGCGACCGGGATTATTTCCTTGAAATAAAAAGCATTCAGTCCGGCTTAGACCTGGCAGTAGGCTTCACCCCTCAGCGCATCACCTTTATTTACGTAAAGGATCTGGCAACCGTTGCTTTTATGGCCATTGAAAACGAGCAAATAAAAAACAAGCATTATTTTGTTGCCGACGGAGACCAACATACTGACGAATCATTTGCCAACTTAATTCAGGAACTGCTGGGAAAAAAGAAAGTTATTCACGCCAGAATCCCCCTTGGACTGGTAAAAGTTGCCTGTTGGTGTTCGGAGCAGATAGGTAAATTGCTGGGAAAAGAAATGACGTTAAATACGGATAAATACATCATCCTGAAGCAACGTAACTGGATTTGCGATGTTACGCCGCTGCAGGATGACTTAGGTTTTATCGCCTCTTACCCTTTAAGAAAGGGACTGGAAGAGAGCATAGAATGGTATCGTAAAGAAGGATGGCTTAAGTAAACTAGTCTACTTTCGTCACACTCCCTGAACCCATATTGGAGCTTTCAATCTGAGTTGCAGGACCTTTATAGCGGATCTTTCCACTGCCGGCAACCGACGATTTGATGCTGTTTGTTACTGTAACATCCACTTTGCCACTGCCGGCTATATTAGATGTAAAGTCGTATATTTCGCAATCGAAAGCACTAACATCGCCACTGCCGGCAATATCCAGGGAGAAAGTATGTACTTTTCCGGCAAGTGCTATTGCTCCTGAACCTGCTATCTTAGCACCCAATTCATTACTTTCGATATAAGTGGCAGTAAATTTACCGCTACCAGCCATGTCGACGCTTACTTTCTGGGCACGAGTGGTATCTTCCAAAAATATATTTCCGCTGCCGGCAAGGCTCACATCAAGATTAGTCGTAGTAAGCGGAGAGGCAACCGTAAACTTTCCACTGCCGGCAAATTCCACTTTATTCAAATGAGCAGAGCTACTTTTAATGATAAAGGCTGTCGGACTAAGATTCATTCCCCTTTTTATCGGGCGGATAATTAGTTTATCTCCCTCAACTTTAACTTCAAGATTCTCTTTAAGATTCTTGTCAATCGTAATTTCAAGAGAAGGAACCGAGTCTGCCTGCTGATAGATGTATTCCAGACTTCCACCATTGACAGACACCTCCGAGTAATCAGAGATAGCAATGGTTTCTGTTACAAGGTTTCCATCACCCTTTATAACATGCATGGAGCACCCGCAAGCCATCAACAACATCATACAGGTTGATAGAAATAATGCTTTTGTTTTCATTTTAAGTTTTATTTTATGATTAGTTAACCTGATGAATTGATCCGGAACCGGATGTATGGATATCGACGGCAGGAGTTCCTTTATAAGCAACATCTCCACTTCCCGATACCGATGCTTTTAGCCTTTTTAATGCCTGCACTTTCATGTCGCCACTACCGGATACCGAACAGGACAGCTCATTTATCCGGCAATCATAGGCATTCACATTGCCACTTCCCGAAACCGCGAAATCTCCCCGTTGCGAACTTCCACCCAGATTGGCATTTCCGCTTCCCGATATGCGCACCTCAAGATCATTGGTCAGAAGGTTAGTCAAATACAAATTACCGCTTCCGCTAACGCCGGCATTAATCGTTCCCGACTTCACATTTTCCTTGGCACGGATAGAACCGGAGCCAGAAATCTTAAGGGTCAGGGCATTTGTAGTAAGCTGTCCGTCGATACGGAAATCGGAACTGCCTCCGACCTTTACCTCATTCAAAGAAGCAGAATGACTGCGAATTTCATAACGGGTCGGATTCAGTTGTTTATTGTTTTTCGTTCCAACAACCAACTGGCGATTCTCTACATGTATATCCAGGTAGTCATACAAATTCGAATCGATCGTGACTTTTACTGTAGGACTTCCGGCTTTCTGGGTATAAATAAAAATGGGTGTCGCACTATCCTTGTTTTCGCCCGAAAAAAGACTCTTCACCATATTTCCGAAAGAGGTAGAAATATTGCCCCCCATACGAATTGACGTATATTCAGAGACTTTTATTTCTTTGGTCATCATTGTACCATTTCCTTTAATGCTGGCAGAGGCCAGGCTGCTTAGAGTAACCATCACGAGAACAGCCACCCAAACGAATCTCTTATTAACCATAACTTTACAATTTATATTTCTTATCTTGAAATAAGACGTTAATATACGTATAAAGGTTACATGTAAAGCAATAAATTTATAAAAATAAAAAAGCCTCCTCAACTATCCGGTTGAGAAGGCAATTTTTTTTGCTTTTCAATGAAACAATCTCCCGATTCCTTCTATGCAAAGACTTGTTAACCTTAGATCTAAAATACTATGAAAAAAACTCGTTGCAAATATAAAACGAACTCTTCCATATTCAATCAAGTATTGATACAATTAATTGTGTTATTGTTTCATAAGCATGCAAATTTGATATAAATCAAACATTTTTGGAACATATCCCGAACTTTTCGGGTATTTCATCCAGAATTCCAAACAACTCGCCAACTGTTTCAGCACGTAACATAGCTATACGGGTCGACTTAAAATCGGCAATTCCCTTAAACAACGGAGTAGCAGCAAGATGGCGTCTGATATGTAAAATACCCCGGTGCTCATCCAACCGTTCGATACTTTGCATAACTTGTTTTTTCAACACATCCAGATACCATTCAAAGGGAGCAGCCTCAAGCAGCTCATTCGTTTGCATATAATGCTTTACCTCCTTAAAAATCCATGGACGGCCAATGCTGCCGCGTCCAATCATTACCGCATCCACCCCATAGGTATCGAAACGTTCCTTGCATATTTCGGGCGAAGTAACATCTCCGTTTCCGATAATCGGAATATGCATCCGTGGATTATTTTTCACCTGTCCGATCAATTCCCAGTCGGCTTCGCCCGTATACATCTGGCTACGTGTACGGCCATGAATCGTAAGGGCGGCAATGCCACAATCCTGAAGCTGCTCCGCCAGGTCGACAATAATCTTGCTGTCGTTATCCCATCCAAGACGGGTTTTAACCGTAACAGGAATGTTCACTGCCTTTACCACCTCGCGTGTAATTTCAAGCATAAGTGGAATATTGCGCAGCATACCCGATCCGGCACCTTTTCCGGCCACTTTTTTTACAGGACAGCCAAAATTAATATCCAGAATATCCGGCCGCGCGGCTTCACATATTTTAGCCGCGCCCACCATGGGTTCCACTTCCCGACCGTAAATCTGAATAGCCACCGGGCGCTCATCTTCGGCAACGGTAAGTTTCTGCTGTGTTTTAGATACATTACGTATCAGCGCATCGCTGGAAACAAACTCCGTATAAACCATATCGGCCCCAAATTTTTTGCACATCAACCGGAATGCTATATCTGTAACATCTTCCATGGGTGCAAGAAATACGGGACGATCACCTAAATCTATAGTACCAATTTTCATTTTGCTGATAATTTTTATAAAATAAAGGAATAAGGAAACAGGCTTGTTATCAATCACATTCTGCTGTAAATAACAACCTTATCCACTGTGATATCTTGTATATCGGCGGCAAAAGTACGGCTTTTCTTAGAAGAATAATGTATATTTGCCGCGCTATAAATTCTTAATGTTATGAAAAAGAACCGTTTTCAAGTCTTTTTGTTCATTTTTGGCGTGCTGTTATTCGCAACAAGCCACGCCCAAAGCTCATCAGAGCCAGTCGTTATCCCCGCAAACCACCCAAATATTTCCTATATTGGCCGGGTTAGTTTTACAAATCCCGAATCTCCCTGCTTTACATACCCCGGCATACAAATAAGGGCCCGTTTTCAAGGGACTTCACTTTCTATGCGCGTAAAGCCGAACAGTGGTTATTTTATGGTGGAAATTGATAAGCAAGAACCCTTTAAGGTTGCCTCACTCGAAAACGATTCGGTTGTTTTGCTGGCAGACAATTTAACCGACGCCCTTCACGATGTAACCATCAGTCTCGCTTATGAAGGCTACCAACGCCGCCCCGAGTTCCGTGGCTTTATATTAAATCCGGGCAAAACACTACCGGAAGCCCCTGTTCTTCCACAAAGAAAGATCGAATTCATCGGCAATTCCATCACTTGTGGCTTTGGAACGGAAGTAACAGATCCAAATGCTCCTTTTAAAGATGAAACCGAAAACCATTATTATACCTATGCCGCTGCAACAGCCCGGGCGCTACATGCGCAAAGTCTGGTCGTAGCCCGTTCGGGAATTGGCATCTACCGCAATTATAACGGTCCCAAAGCAGGAAATCCCGACTGCATGCCTGCCATGTATGCCCAGACTCTGTTTACGGATTCGACCGAAGTATGGGATTTTAACCGTTATACACCCGATGTTGTTTGTGTGAATCTGGGAACAAACGATGTGAGTACCCAGCCCTACGATACCCAATTGCTGGAACAAGGCTACCGTTCTTTTCTTAAAACACTGCGTGGATACTATCCAAAAGCAAAGATAATTCTCTTAAGCGGATGTATGCTGAATGGAAAACCGCTTGCCGATGTACAAACAGCCCTTAACCGGGTGGCCGAAGAAGCAAAAGCAGCCGGAGATAAGCAGGTATACCGCTTTGATTTAACGCCAACCGACGGAAGTCTGGGATACGGTGCCTGCTGGCATCCGTCCAAGGCTCAGCAATACAAAGGTGCCGGCGAACTTACTCCTTTTATCCGAACCATTACCGGATGGAACTAATTTTTTGTAACTTTGCACCCTGTAATCATTAAACATCAATAACTTGAGCGAAAAAGAATTTGAAATAATGGCGCCGGTTGGTTCGTACGAATCACTGATGGCTGCTATACAAGGGGGTGCCGATTCAATTTATTTCGGTATAGAAGGACTGAACATGCGTTCACGTTCGTCCAATAATTTTACTACAGAAGATTTACATAAGATAGTTGGAATCTGCAAAGAGCACGGAATTAAAAGCTACCTTACTGTTAACACAGTTATATACGGAGAGGATTTGTCCTTAATGAGGACAATCATCGATGCGGCAAAGGATGCCGATGTTTCTGCAATCATTGCCTCGGATGTTGCTCCTATGAGTTATGCAAGAAGCATTGGTGTGGAAGTGCATCTTTCTACCCAGCTTAATATTTCCAACGTGGAAGCGTTAAAGTTTTATTCGCTGTTTGCCGATGTAGTTGTACTGGCACGCGAACTAAACCTCGAACAGGTTAGCGAAATATTCAAACAGATCCAGGAACAGCAGATAAAAGGTCCGAACGGCGAATTAATACGTATCGAAATGTTTGCGCACGGTGCTTTGTGTATGGCTGTCTCGGGTAAGTGTTACCTCAGCCTGCACGAAATGAATGCTTCGGCTAACCGGGGAGCTTGCATGCAGATCTGCCGTCGCGGTTATTCTGTAAAAGACAAGGAAAGCAACATCGAACTGGATATAGACAACCAATATATCATGTCTCCCAAAGACTTGAAGACCATTCATTTCATGAATAAAATGCTTGATGCGGGTGTACGTGTGTTCAAGATTGAAGGACGTGCCCGCGGACCGGAATATGTTCGTACAGTGGTATCTTGCTACAAGGAAGCGATTCAGGCCTATTGCAACGATTCCTTTACGGACGAGAAGGTGGCTGACTGGGACGAACGTCTGGCTTCTGTATTTAACCGGGGTTTCTGGGATGGTTACTACCTGGGACAACGTTTGGGCGAATGGAGCAGCAAATATGGTTCTGGTTCAACCAAACGCAAAGTATATGTGGCCAAAGGTGTGAAATATTTCAATTCACTGGGTGTTGCCGAATTCGAAATGGAATCGGGCTCGCTGAAGGTGGGCGACGATATATTGATTTCGGGTCCGACTACCGGTGCTGTTATGCAGAAGATCGAAGAGATTCGGGTTGATATGAAACCGGTGGAAGAAACCGTGAAAGGCGAACGCTTCTCCTTTAAGGTAAACGAAAAGGTACGTCCTTCCGACCGTCTTTACAAAATGGTTCCTGTAGAACAGAAAAAAGAATTTAAATAACAAACGATACTATTGAATCAGATCTTTGCTGTTAAAGCAAGGGTCTGATTTTTATTTTAGAGATTCAACGATGAAAACATACTTGTTTAAACTAACAATGAAGGTCCGCGATTACGAATGCGACCTGCAAGGTGTTGTAAACAATGCCAATTACCAGCATTATCTGGAACATACCCGCCATGAGTTTCTTGAATCACTGGGCGAGAATTTCGGGGCCATGCACGAGAAAGGAATCGATGCCTTCGTTTCGAGGGTGGATATCCAATACAAAAATGCGCTTCGCAGCGGCGATACATTTACCTCTTGCCTGAATATCGTGAAGAACGGGCCCCGGCTGCAGTTTATTCAGGATATTTACCGCGACAGCGACGGTGCGCTTTCCGTAAAGGGAGTGGTAGAATCGGTGGTGGTAGACAACGGTCGACTTACCCGCGGCGAGTATTTCGACGATCTTTTGAAAAGACATAACCTTACATGATTATCTATTACATGAAACAACCACTATGACAGACAAACGAATTTACCAAATTGGCCTTACTATGATAAACGGGGTGGGCGACATTCTTGCCCGCCATCTTCTGGAAGCTTTAGGTGATGTGGAAGCCATTTTCACAGAGAAAAGACACCTGCTCGAAACTATTACGGGTATCGGTCCGGCTATATCGGCCGAGATTCAGAAGGCCGATGTATTGCAACGGGCGGAAGCGGAGCTTGCTTTTGCCGAAAAGAATAAAATAGACTGCCACTTCTTTACAGACGACTCCTACCCTATGCGTTTACGCCAGTGCGAAGACGCTCCTGTTTTATTCTACAGCAAAGGGAATATTAATCTGGATGTGCCCCGGGTAATCAGTATAGTGGGTACACGCAATGCCACCAATTACGGCAAAGAACTTACGGAAGCGCTGCTTCGGGAATTGGCTGTTCACTTCCCCGACTTGCTGGTGATAAGCGGTCTGGCTTACGGAATTGATATCTGCGCACATCGCAGTGCACTGCAGAACGGACTGCCAACTGTAGGGGTGCTGGCCCACGGATTGGACCGTATCTATCCGGCCGTTCACCGGAATACCGCAGTAGAAATGCTTCAACAGGGGGGACTGGTAACCGACTTTCCCAGTGGAACCAATCCGGATAAACAGAATTTTGTAAAACGGAACCGTATCGTAGCTGGACTTTCCGAAGCGACCATCGTGATCGAATCGTCGGAAAAGGGGGGATCTCTTATTACCGCAGACATCGCATTCTCCTATGGGCGCGATGTATATTCATTTCCGGGAAGGGTTAAAGACGAACAATCCAAGGGGTGTAACAAGATAATACGGGAAAACAAAGCGGGACTAATAACCTGCGCCGCCGATCTGATTGCCTCCCTTCGGTGGGAAACCAGCGAAAAGCCTGCCACTTCGCCTCAACAAGCCAGCCTTTGTTTTGAAGATGAAAACAATCATCCCATTGTTGCGCTACTTAAAGAGAAAAAGGAACTTCATATTAATCAGATTGCCATTTCACTGAATATGCCGGTAAGAGAATTGTCGGCTCAGCTGTTTGAACTCGAAATGAACGGAGAAATTAAAACCATGCCGGGCGGCATGTATAAGCTTATAAAATAAAAAAGGGAGATCACTCCCCCTATAAACAATTAAAGGATGTCATCCCGACATCCCCTAACCAAACTTTGTTAACCTTAAATCTAATACTATTATGAAAAAACCACGATGCAAAGATACAGGCTTAAGCGAGTTTTGTCAAGTCTTTTTCAAATAAAACATGTTAAAGAACATGCATGTTTTAGCCAAAAAGCTTTAATCAAACAAAAACAAACAAGAAATAAGTCAAAATATATTAAATATTAAAATTATCAGTTATTTTTGTTTCTTGAATAAGAAACCCTCCCCGCGTAATGGAGACAAATTAATAACTTTATTCAGAATGAAAAATCGTACTTTATTATTATTGTTGCTTGTAGCCGGCATTTTTATGCCTGTAATGGCTCAGCAGGAAATGCAACCGCTTCCTATCGACCCGAAGGTGAGATATGGGAAGCTTACCAACGGATTAACTTATTACATCCGGCACAACGAACAGCCTAAAGAAAGAGCCGACTTCTACATCGCGCAGCGAGTAGGTTCCATGCAGGAAGAAGACTCGCAGGCTGGTCTGGCTCACTTTTTAGAACACATGGCCTTCAATGGATCAAAGAATTTTCCGAACCATGGCATCGACGACTTTACTGAAAGCGTTGGAATACGTGGCGGAGAAAACCTGAATGCGTATACATCGTTCGACGAGACCGTTTATATGATAATGAATGCACCGGTAACCCGACAGGATGTCGTTGACTCCTGCATGCTTATTCTGCACGACTGGTCGGGCTTTATTGCGTTGGAAGATACGGCCATAGAAAAAGAAAGAGGCGTTATCCGCGAAGAATGGCGTACACGTCAGGATGCGCAGGCACGCTTATGGGAGCAGCAACTGCCCAAAATGTATCCGGGAAGCCGTTATGCAAACCGTATGCCTATCGGTTCGATCGATGTTATCAATAATTTCAAGCCCGACGAACTTCGTGCTTATTATAAAAAGTGGTACCGTCCCGATTTGCAATCGGTAATCATTGTAGGCGATGTAGACGTTGACGTGGTGGAAGCCCGTTTAAAAACTATGTTTGCCGATATTCCATCACCAGTAAACGCTGCCGTAAGGGAGATGCATCAGGTTCCCGACAACGATCTGCCGCTGGTATCGGTTGCAACCGACAAGGAGGCCTCCAACATTCTTTTGTATCTTTTCTATAAACACGATAAACTGCCGCGCGACTTGTACGCCACTCCAATGGGACTTGTAATGGATTATATCCGCAACGTTGCCAGTACCATGATGACCGACCGGTTCAATGAACTTCTTCAGAAAGGAAATCCTCCCTTCGTAGATGCACAGGCATCGGACGGCGAATACATGATTGCCAAATCCAAAGACGCGTGGTCGGTAGCTTGTCTGGCTAAAGAAGGAAAGATAAACGAATCTCTTACCGCCATGGTTGCCGAAACGCAACGGCTTAAGCAGTACGGATTCACAGCTTCGGAATACGAACGGGCACGAATCAATGTGCTGAAAAGCTACGAAACCCAGTTCAATGAGCGCGAAAAACAGAAAAACGATGCCTATACAAACGAATATGTTTCTCACTTTACAGACGGAGGCTACATTCCGGGTATAGAAATGGAATATGCGTTAATCAACCAAATTGCACCCGGCATTCCCGTAGAACAGGTAAATCAGTATATACAGGACATGATTGGGGAGAAAAACATTGTTATCTCGCTTACGGGTCCGGCAAAAGAAGGCCTCGCCTACCCTTCGGAAGATGAACTGCTTCGCACCTTCATGAAGGCTCAAAAAATAGCCGTAGAACCGTATAAGGAGACTGTTTCCAACGAACCGTTGGTTGCCAATCTTCCTGCCCCGGGTAAAATTACAAAGCAAGAGGTTGATCCACTCTTTGGATCTACCGTGTTCACCCTTGGAAACGGCGTTAAAGTGGTTGTAAAACAAACCGAATATAAGAAAGATGAAATACTGATGACAGCTACCAGCCCGGGTGGAAGTACCTTATTCGGGAAAGCGGATGTACCCAACCTTAAGCTCTTTAACGAAGTAATCGGCCTTGGTGGGTTAGGCAATTTCAGTGCTACTGATTTGACTAAAGTACTTGCAGGAAAGCAGGTTTCTTTATCTGCAGGTCTGGGATTGGACAACGAAAGTCTGAATGGACGCTCAACTCCCGCCGATCTGGAAACCCTTTGTCAGCTTATCTACCTTCAGTTTACAGCCTTGCGCCCGGATACAGAAGCCTATACCTCTTTCGAAGGACGCATGAAATCCCAGCTTCAAAACCTGGAACTGAATCCGATGGTTGCCTTTAGCGATACGATTACCAAAGCTATCTACGACGGAAACCCCAGGGTGCAACGTTTAAAAGAAGTCGACTTTGCGCAAATAAGCTACCAACGTATTTTGGACATGTATAAAGAAAGATACGCAGACGCGTCAGACTTCATTTTCACGTTTGTAGGAAATGTAAATCCGGATACGCTGAAACCTTTTATACAACAATACCTGGCTACCCTTCCCTCATTGAAACGGGTGGAAAAAGGGAATGTAAAAGAGGTTCCTGTATTGCGCAATGGCACCTATACCAATCACTTTGCCCGCTCTTTGCAAACACCGAAGGCATCAATTGTTAATTTCTTCAGCGGAAATCTGCCTTTTACTTTGGAAAACAGGCTGACTATAACCATGCTGAAACAAATTCTCGATTTAGTTTACACGGAAAAGGTTCGTGAAGACGAAGGAGGAACCTATGGCGTGCAGACTTCCGTGAAGATTGCAAGCTTCCCCGAAGGACAAACGATCCTGCAAACCTACTTCGACACCGATCCGGCCAAAGGTGCACAGATGAATGCAATTGTGCATAACGAACTGAAAAGAATTTCCGAAACCGGACCACGCGTGGAAGACTTCAACAAAACAAAGGAAAATATGCTGAAAAAGCATGCCGAAGCATTGCAGGAAAACAGCTACTGGCTCAATACCCTGGACACCTACTACGATAAAAAGCGAGACGATCATACAACCTACGAATCTACCCTGAAAGCCATCACCCCCGCCGGCATTCAGGCCCTGGCTAAAACGTTGTTAAAACAAGGCAATACCGTAGAAGTAGTAATGGAACCCGCCAAATAAAGGCAATACCCCTTCTCTCACTAAAAAAGGCAAATGGAGCTTCCATTTGCCTTTTTTTCGTCAAACCATTCCCGTTCAACAAAGAAATGAATTCATAAATTAAACTAAAATTGATATTTTCAATAACATAATTATATCGTATTATTTCTTAATTAATACCTTTGTTTAAAGATTAATTTAGTACTTTAAACTTAACCATTTGAATCATGAAGTATCTTATTCTAATTCTTGTATTTTCTCCGCTCTTTATGCTCTCCTGTACGAGCGATGAAATCCTTAATGACAATTCTAAGGAAATGACTATTG
>JAGPJL010000050.1:0-1363 GCA_018054455.1 Parabacteroides sp. | reverse complement strand
AGTACTTTAAACTTAACCATTTGAATCATGAAGTATCTTATTCTAATTCTTGTATTTTCTCCGCTCTTTATGCTCTCCTGTACGAGCGATGAAATCCTTAATGACAATTCTAAGGAAATGACTATTGTCGCAAAAACAATCGATGATTTAGATTTTAAATTGAATCCGACAGCCTCTGATAAGTTTACTTTCTCAATTCGTTCTCAGGCAGGCAAAGCCTATTCTCTCTTATTGAAGAAAGATGACAAAGAGCTGGTCAAAGGCTCTTTTGTTGCAGACGAGCACATTAGAGGAATCTCAATAGCTTCCATCAAATACGATTTTAATACAAATGATAATTATGAAATTGTAATTCGCGCTACACAAGGGGTAAACGACACCCTTTACCAGGAAGATTTCAAAATAAACTATTACAAACATGAATACGCTAACCGACTCAACTATGAAGAATTGGTTTCGGTCAACCAACTGCTGGATTTTGATCTGTCTCCGTCCAGAAATGTAGTTTTTTACAACGACTATATCAATAACAAATGCGTTTTGAAACGACTTACACTTTCTGATAATAAGGTGGAAGTTTTAGACGAGGATTTCTTTTCATTGTTAATTCGTTCAAAAAGCGATAACGATCTGATTGTAAGTACACGAAACTACGAGAATCACTTTTTGGAGGCGGACTCCTGTGCGATACTCAATTACAATGTTAACACGAAAAAAAGTTCATTTATTGATTGGGGATCTGCAGATTATGGCCGATTCTCGAGAGTTGTAAACAATTCAATTATAATCTCAAAACCCATTGTATCAAAATCTGTTTCTTATATTAATTTTGATGAAGGCTCCAAAAAAGAATATACTGCCGATTTGACCAATTTAAGGGAACATAGTTTTGAGAAAATCTATTTAAAGAACACTACATTTGATTTTAATAAGGCCGAATTTACGAAGACATTAGGCATAAATGACAATTTATCCTACATAGTTTATTCCGATGAAAACTCGGGTTATTATATTGTTGTCGATTCCTATTACGATTATAATCATAAAGAAGACTTTAGCCGGTTGGTAATCTACAAAGATGATAAAATTGTTTTTCAAGAACCATTCGAAAAAGGCAAACAATACAATTTCCCACGTTTAGTCAACTTAAGCGATAATAAACTGATCTTCTTTAAGAGCTTTGATTATGCCTCTGAAGTAAAATTAGACGGTTATTACCTCTTAGATTTGAATACAAAAGAGGTTACTCTTCTGAAAAACGATGATAATAATTTTGTAAAAAATGATTTCTTCATTTACAACGATAACAAATCATTCATCTCCGTACGTCATAACGGCATTTACAAGATATCGATGTAAACAG
>JAGPJL010000049.1:17453-21559 GCA_018054455.1 Parabacteroides sp. | reverse complement strand
CCCCTCCAAACACTGCGCTTGCAAGCGAAGGTATAGATGTTTCTTCTTTCCATGAAGTAATATCACCTGAGGCAGACCATAATTTTTTTTCAGGTATTAGTTCATTTTTTTGCCCCAGCCCTGCAAATATAGTATCATTTTTACTGACAGCAATACCTCCGAACTGACTTACTGGAAATGTTTCAGCTTGTAACCATTCACCATTACGTGGATTATATCTCCACACTTCATTAAGGGCTCCTGCTGTAGTTCGCCCCCCTATTATATACCCATAGCCCATTTTGCTTACTCGATCAGTAACATATACTCCGCCAGCATTCCATCGAGCGTTTCCGGGAAATGGTGTCAATTCGTCCCAATCATTTTGCATAGGATTAAATCGATAAAAATCATTGGTGGGATTTCCTGGACTTACCAATCCTCCTACCGCATATGCTATAGTATCTGTAGAAAAAACAGTTAAGAATTTTCTTCCTCCAAGGGGGAATGACCATCTATCTCTCCAATAATTAGATGAGGGATCATATTCCCAAACCTGAGATGTATACTGGGTTCCAATATCACCTCCTACTATATAAGCTTTTCCTAACGCACTAAAACCCGCAGCACCTATTCGCCATAGTCCCATAAATGATGATACATTTACAAAAACTGACGGAGCTTTAAAACTTACTGTTTCTCCATATGATGTTCCGTTGCGGTTAGTTGCATAAGCCCTGACATAATATGTGTTTCCTCCATCAATTTTCTGAAGATATCCTGAAAATAATCCTATCCCTGGTGAAAAACTAAGTAGCTTGTCTTCTGTTGTTGGAGCATCATGTGTTGCCCAACAGATCCCACAAGAAACAAGGTCAGTATAACCCTTGCTGAGAACTGTTCCTCCAACTTTTGCATTTCCATCAGCAATATCAGTGACAGACATAGTGGTTACAACAGGAAGATCATTTATTGTTTTAAAGCTAATAGTATCGCTGTATGCTACCCCATATGAATTTTTTGCAAATGAGCGTGCATAATAGGTTGTATTTGGACGTAAGCTCTTTAATGTGGCGGTAAATTTGCCTGACCCTGTCCCTACATGAATCGTATCATCAGCTATCGAAACAGTTTCTGATTTAGAAAAGCAGATTCCACGGGCTTGGACAAAAGCGTCTCCTTCAGAAAGCACATTTGACTCCATATCAGCGTCAAAGGTTCTGACATCCAGCAACTTCAATGGCCCTATCGATGGTAATCCAGATGTTGTAACCAACGAATCGGTAGAACCATAATAAATCCCCACAGTATTCTTTACGTATGCACGAAAATAGTATTTCGTAAGAGGTAAGAGTCCTGTAATACGACAAGAAAAAGAATCTGTTTCCATTGCGCTTGGAATCTCAGCAGTTGGATTAAATTCACGACCTAAACATATACCTCTTGAAAGTATTTCCTCGCCATCACCACCATCAATTTCAATTAGGCCACCCGATATAGCAGAATTTGCATTAACACTATCTACATCTAGAGTTTTGACAACCCCCAAGCCTTTAATCGTTTTTACTTCCTCTATGTCTCCATAAGCTATTCCTTTGGCATTTATAGCATACGCCCTAATGCGGTAGGTCTGATTGGGTAAAAGACTTTTTACAGTTTCGGTAAAGGCACCTAGTCCCTCCCCGACTTCAATCTTATTATCTGCAGTAACTTCAGGAGAATCTCCTGTGCTCCAGCAAAAACCTCGCTCTGTAACTTCAGTTCCATTTTCCCGCAGTACATTTCCTGAAATCGTTATAGTTGTGGCAGTTTTATTTGTTACTTTCAAAGTTTCAACGGAAGGAATTGTTGCATTCAGAAATTCTTCCGGCATAAAAGGGTCATTCAGGCAGGACTGATACAAAAATACAAACCCGATTGACATTGTAATCAGTTTTATATAGATATTTAAAGGTTTAACCATCTTTATATAATTTATTAGCAACATTAAACAATAACCGAATTAACAAAGACGAATATAAAAATTCATACTTTCATTAGTAAAAGGTAATTGATCATTCAATTCAATTTCATTAAAAAACAAAACCCAAACCAGTATTAAGATCAACGAATCCCAAATTAATAGAATTAAATCCAACATTAAAGTAAAGTTTCTTCCAAACCCTTACTATTACATCGGCCTCGGTTTCAATTCCTTTATATGATGAGGACGTATTTTCACACCAAAACTCAGACCTATTGTTGTTATCTGAATAACTATATGCAGTTGCATGCCATTGTAATTCTCTTTCTCCGTACCCAACTCCAAATGAAGTATATAGCCAAGGTAAAAAACGGAGAACTAATCCCCCGGTAACTCCAAATCTAGATACCTGTTTTTTGTCAAATCGGTAATACGAAGCGTCTGTATAATTAATAATTTCGTTATCGTTACAAGTAAACGAGGTTTTTCCAAATGTCATATTAGTCTTTAGCCGAATGTACCCACCCCAACGTTTCCCTATTAATCCCAATGTCATCCCATAGGGTGCAGACGGGGAATAACTATAACCTATCATCAAGTTAACAGGCGTAGATTCTGTCTTTACTTCAATAGGAGTATTGTTTGACATCAGTTTCTCTTCATTATTCAAAGTATTAGCTTTTAGTTGTTCTTTCCAGTATTCGGCCAATTCAGGACTTTGTGGAATTCCTATCCCTTTTTCATAATATGTTATTAAACGTGTCATAGCCGTAGTATCGTTATCCGTAGCTTGAATATTAAGGCAATTAAAACACTTGATCATCAGGCTCCTCATTGAAGATCTAACCGATTCGTTTTCTATCCATATAGTTGTTAATTTCTCAACACTATAACTATCGCAATAAGTTACTCCTTCTTCGAACCACATTTTAGCATCAGCTACATCGTTTCGAATCAAGGCCTCATCTCCTTTTTTATTATATTCGGAAAACCTCTGCGCCAAAAGGTTAAAGGGGGCAGTAAATAAGAGAATTAATAGCAAAAAACGCTTCATACGCTTACTTTTTAATAATAAGTTACACCTTTACTTACTAATTCATATGTTGAATTATATATATCAAAAAGGCTATCCTCTCGTTCAAAAGCCCTTCCTTTTTCTGATTTCCCAACACTTAAGTATATACAAGGAATACATTCTACTCCTTTTTCATCAATAACACCATATCTACCAGTGGCTTTATTTCTTACAATGGTGCAAGCACCAAAAGCCATTTTCTCTTCATATAAGGCCTTACGTGCAACGATTTTAAGCTCTTCTTCCTTATTATCACATGCTATTAGAAAAAGAAGAACTTCTTCCGTTAACGAAATTTCTTTTGCCTTAGTAAAATCGACTCTTGCACCTGGATAATCACCGCCAGCCAGTTTCTTTTTTCCAAAATCAATTAATTCAGTATAAGTAATGTCTGATTTAATTCCATTATTAGCATCAGATCCTGTAAGTTTAACTGCAGATTCATTTGGCATTAGCTCTTTAACAGACAATACATTCGTTTCATGAGCAGGTCTGTCACTAAATACTAATGTATCGTTAGTTGGTTTTGAAAATAAGGAATTATCCGATGACTTTTTTATAATCTTATTATCGCGATCTATACCAATTGGATCTTGAATTGACTTTGAATTAAATAATGTCAAACCTACACCAGCACCCGTAAACAGCAACAGTGATGCGAATACCGGTAAAAAAAGCTTTTTCTTTGGAGCAATTTTAGGCTGTAAAACTGTCTTTTGAATTATCGTATCATCATCACTATCTTTTAAATGCCCTCCATTATCTTTTTGTAATGTATAGGTATTATCTGATATAGAATCTAGACTTTCTGATTTCTGAATTTTAGAGTATAATTCAGTAATATCTTCTTCAGTAAATGTATTACTATTTTCTTTGATTATTTCTTTTATTTCCTTTATTTCTTTTTCAGGAGGAGTGCCTAAAGCAGCAATAAATTCATTCACAGATTGAAATCGGTCTGAAGGATTAATTTCCATAGACTTAACAATAGCCGCTTCGGTTCGGGTTGAAATGGAATGATTAATTTCAGAAGGTTTTTGCAAAGGTTTGGTTGCACGCAAAATTGATTCTGTAGGAATCTTCCCTGTA
>JAGPJL010000049.1:0-17353 GCA_018054455.1 Parabacteroides sp. | reverse complement strand
AGGATTAATTTCCATAGACTTAACAATAGCCGCTTCGGTTCGGGTTGAAATGGAATGATTAATTTCAGAAGGTTTTTGCAAAGGTTTGGTTGCACGCAAAATTGATTCTGTAGGAATCTTCCCTGTAAGCAAATTATACATAGTTGCTCCAAGCGAGTAGATGTCGGGGCATGGAGAAAAATTCTGCGTACCTTCATCATCATATTGTTCAATGGATGCGAATCCCTTAGACAGAGTCAGCATTGTTGTGCTTGTCTCCTGTTGAGCCAAATCATATCGTTTGCTAACCCCAAAATCAATAAGACGGGCATTATCATCCTTATCAATTAAAATATTACTTGGTTTTATATCCAAATGGAGAATATTCTTTTCATGAACAAATTGAAGCGCCTGGGCTATCTGATGCGTATAAATAAGCACAATATTTTCAGACAATTGCCCATTTTGTTCAAGCAAATACTTTAACGAAGAACCTGGAATATATTCCATGGCAATATATGCCGTATCGTTTTCTTCAAATACTTCAAGGACATTAACAATATGCGGATGATGAACATCTGATAAGATTTTCGCCTCTTTAATTAATTTTTCTTTGAATTTTTCAAACAGAGTTCTTCCTGTTTCTGAATGCACATTTACGGCAAAAGATTGCTCATCGCGATAACAATAATCTTTAAAGAAATACTCTTTAATACATATAGGAACTTCAGTTTTTACTTTACCTAAAGCCCCTTTGACTTCAGTAAACCAAATACCCCTATAGGTAATGCCAAAGCCTCCCCTCCCAACTACATCTGTCAGCTGGTACTTTCCATTTTGAAGATAATGTCCGGTAGGTAGTTCCATCATTACTTATGTAAAGATTGTCCTGCCAAATTTACTGAATTTAAACAAAAGAATAAAAAAAAGAGAGGATAAAATGCTTAATTGACACTGTTTCCTGGACATTGTTTACGGGTATAATAAAAAAAGAGAAATTATCGTGAGCAACATTATTACAGGCTTCGAGGACTTCTGTTTTTAAAACGTCTAAAGACTCATTATTTTCAAATAGATTCGATAAAGATTTATCATCAAAACATTCAAGAACTCCATCAGAACACATAAAAAAATTATCTCCCGGATGTATGTCCGTAATTAAAGTGATATCTGCCTGAACAGGATATTCTGTTCCGCTAATCGCCTTTAAAATAACATTTTTTTGAGGATGCTTACTCCCTTCTTCAGGTCTTATTCGTCCAAGTTTAATCAATGAATTGACGAGAGAATGATCTTCAGTTTCATGCAATATTTTTCCTTTGCGAAACTGATAAATCCGACTGTCTCCAATATGGGCAAGTATTACACCATTTGTTCCAACATAAAGTAACGCCATAGTAGTAGCCATACCTTTAGCCTGAGGATTTGATGAGATATAATCATCGAATCGAGTTTCAGTATAGCGAATAGCCTGATTTATAAATGCTTCTGTGGGATTTCCAAGAAGAAATGTATTAAAATATGTCTGCAATGATTCACATGCCAAAGCGCTTGCAATCTCTCCTTTTTCTGCACCACCAACTCCATCACATACAATAAATAATCGCTGTTTAGAATTAGAAACTTCTGGCTGAGGATATACAGAATCTTCATTATTTAGCCTTCCACCTCTTTCACATACCGCAAACGGTTGTCCCATCGTTATATCCATTACCTGTTTTCCTTCCTTTATTCATTAAACCGGAGAATTGTTTTCCCAATAATTATTTCATCATTATCTTTCAAAACAACGACTTCATCATTCTCCAGGTAATTATTATTGTATAACGTTCTGTTTTTGCTGTTATTATCAGAAAGATAATGCTTATACCCTCCAGAATCTTCTCGCTTAACTTCTATTTTTATATGCTCACGGCTCATGCATTTATCCATAGTCTCAATTGCTATTGAAGCTTGGGAAGCATTCGATTTCCGACCAGCAATAAGTAATCCTTCATTTAATATAAAGGTTTGAAAAGGAGTTTCTGAATTTGCAAGAACCGTTATTTTCCCAGCATTTGCATTCCGATGTTTAACAATAATGGTAGGAGTTTCTGTTTTAGTCAAAGCTCCATATTGTCCAAGCAAAGAAACCTCAATGGGTTTTTTGCATTTTGGACATTTAAATGAATCAATCGTAGACGGAATTTTGTTTTCGTCTATTTTCAGCCCAACGTTACAATATGGACATTTGATTGAAATCATAACATAAATGATACATCCGAGTCATCTAAATCCATCGAAGACATATCAATCACGTCTGCATCAGTCATAAAAACAGTATCATCTGAAAGAGTTATTAAGTCTGAACCGACCTGCTCTTCATCAAGCATTATTGCATCAAAAGATAAGTCCCCATCCACATCTACTATAAATCCTTCCGATACATCGTTAAAATCACCATCATCAATTGTGACGAATGTGTATTCCTCTTCTTTTTCCATATTATTTCACTATTATTTACAACGCAAATGTACAAAAACTATTCAATAATAGTTTATATTGAGATGGACCTTAATCCAACTATAGGCTTTCTTGTACAAAAGGCATGATTTTCAATACGAAGATTATTCACTCACCCATTTAGCTCTGCAGGATGATACAGGACATTGCTTTTTATTCTGCAAAGACTCCCAAGGTATTTCGCCCAAAAAAGTTCCACATTTTGGACAAACATAGTCAATTTTAAACTGATTCGAAATATCCTGCAATAACTTAGGAGTTTTTGCAGATTGCTTAGCTCCTAAATAAATACCCACAGTTGGAGCACAAATAGCAAGGGATAGACTTAGACCAAAAAGCTGGGGAGAACCATTACCCCAAAATCCAACAGCAATACCGACTACACCTGGTATCGCAAACGGAAGTGATTGAAACAATCTGATTTTAAACTGATTGCTAGACTGAATACGTATTCTGGCGTTAATATATTGATCATAAACATTCTTGAGAGACAAGAATTCTTCACTATAATCATTAATGGAATTTAAAATCTGATTCAGATTTAAAGTATAGCTATATCCCAAAACAATAACATCCGAAGCACAAACCTTTTTTTTAATTATCTGACAACCGTTAACATAGGTTCCATTTGTCGATTGGGTATCTTCAATAAACCATCCCTGATCACCTCGAATCAGACACGCATGATGTCTGCTTACGTGGTCATCAGAAACTATATAGTCATTATCGCTCGCTTTTCCTATTCGTATTATCATACTATAATAATATGAAGATTATTCTGAAGATTTTGAATCTTCACGAATCTCGCTTTCCAGTGAGTCTTTCAACGTCTTTAATGGATCCTTTGAGATAATCAGCTCTCGGGCTTTTCCTTCTGCAGTAAGCAATAATAGTTTTTGTCTCGGCAAATTTATTTGTAATATATGATTTTTATTAATAATATGGCTTTTACCAACCCTCATTAAAATCATCTTACATCCTATTACTTGCTTTTCGAGTATTTCTTCTATCTTTCCTATATTAATTGCAAAAGTAAACTGAATCCCATTATTTAAAATCAACTTAGTATAATTTCTATCTGCTTCAAAATAAAGGATCTGTTCTATCCTTATTCTTAACAGTTCATCTCTTGTTTTTATAATTAGGTATCTATCCATAGTCGGGCTCAATTTAAAATTTCACTGGCCTGCAAATATAAGCATTATCTCAATCAATTTGTAAAAAAACTAAAATAAATAATTCCCGTAAATGTTATTTTAAACAATTTACGGGAATTATTTATTAGAGAAGCCTTATTCTTCTATAGCTGCCTGAGCGGCTGCTAAACGCGCAATTGGAACGCGGAATGGAGAACAAGAAACATAGTTAAGGCCAACTTTATGACAAAATTTCACAGAAGAAGGTTCTCCTCCATGCTCACCGCATATACCACATTTAAGATCAGGGCGAACAGAACGACCTTTTTCAGTTGCCATTCGGATAAGTTGACCAACACCAACTTGATCCAAAACCTGAAATGGATCCACTTGAAGAATTTTTTTATCAAGATATACAGGGAGAAAAGAACCAATATCATCACGCGAATAGCCAAATGTCATCTGCGTTAGATCGTTTGTTCCAAAAGAGAAAAATTCTGCAGAAGAAGCAACCTGATCTGCTGTAAGAGCGGCTCTTGGTACTTCGATCATAGTACCAATGCTAAATGGAATAGTATCTCCAACTTCTGAAAACAACTTTTCGGCAGTATTATTAATTATTTTCTTTTGTTCTTGAAACTCACTAACTATTCCTACAAGAGGAACCATAATTTCAGGGAACGTTAAAACCCCTTCAGCTTTCAATTCCAAAGCCGCACCCAAGATTGCCCTGGTTTGCATTTCAGTAATTTCCGGATAAGTGTTTCCTAAACGACATCCGCGGTGCCCCAACATAGGATTATGTTCTGACAAAGATTCAACTCGTTCTTGAATTTTTTTAATTGAAACACCCATCATTAAAGCCATATCTTCCTGTCCTTTTAAATCATGAGGTACAAATTCATGCAATGGCGGATCCAGGAGACGAACTGTAACAGGACACCCCGCCATAGCTCTGAAAATTCCTTTAAAGTCATTTTGCTGATATGGAAGTATTTTGGAGAGTGCATTTATTCTTCCGGCTGTATCTTCAGAAAGAATCATTTCACGCATTGCTTTAATCTTTTCTCCTTCAAAAAACATATGTTCAGTACGGCATAAACCAATCCCAACAGCTCCGAAAGATCGGGCAATTTCTGCATCATGAGGGGTATCAGCGTTCGTTCTTACTTTTAGCTTTGTATATTTATCAGCCAAAGTCATCAGTTCTCTGAAATCGTCCGACAATTCAGCAGCACTCGTATCAACTTTCCCTTCATAAACCTCCCCATTTGAACCATTCAATGAAATATAATCGCCTTCATTAAAAGTAATTCCTCCAACTTCTACTGTTTTATTTTTATAATCGATTTTTAATGCACCTGCACCAGACACACAACATTTACCCATCCCCCGGGCAACAACAGCTGCATGAGAAGTCATACCACCTCTGGCCGTTAAAATACCCTCGGCAACTGCCATTCCTGCTAAATCTTCAGGAGATGTTTCAATACGAACCATTATCACTTTTTTACCGTCTTCATACCAATTGGCTGCATCATCAGCAAAGAAAACAATCTGACCTGTAGCAGCCCCCGGAGAAGCGGGCAATCCCTTTGCAATTATATGAGCTTTTTTCAGCGCATTTTTATCAAAAACAGGATGTAGAAGCTCGTCTAATTTATTCGGTTCAACACGAAGAATCGCTGTCTTTTCATCAATCATTCCCTGATGTAAAAGATCTACGGCTATTTTCACCATAGCAAATCCGGTTCGTTTACCATTACGCGTTTGAAGGAACCAAAGTTTACCCTCTTGTACCGTAAACTCCATATCCTGCATATCCCGATAGTGATTCTCCAGTTTAGTCTGCAATGCATCCAGCTGATGATAAATAGAAGGCATTGCTTCTTCCATTGAAGGATATTTGGAACTTCTATCTTCTTCTGATATACAAGCCAATTCTGCCCAACGTTGAGATCCTATCTTGGTAATCTGCTGTGGAGTCCGTATCCCAGCAACCACATCTTCCCCTTGTGCATTAATAAGATACTCGCCGTTAAATAAATCCTCCCCACTACCAGCATCCCTTGAAAAGCAGACTCCGGTTGCCGACGTTTCACCCATATTTCCGAATACCATCGCCTGAACTGTTACCGCGGTACCCCATTCAGCAGGAATACCCTCCATTTTGCGATAAAATATGGCACGATCATTCATCCAGGAATCAAATACTGCACAGACTGCTCCCCACAGTTGTTCGTAAGCAGATGTGGGAAAATCGTGTCCGGTTTGTTTTTTAACCGCTTTTTTAAACTTCAAAACCATTTCCTTCAGATCATCAACGCTCAATTCATTATCAAGCTTGACTCCCCTAGCCTCCTTCAGCTCTTCGATAATCGCTTCAAAAGGATCTATGTCTTCTTTATTGACTGGTTTCATTCCTAACACAACATCTCCATACATTTGGACAAAACGTCGGTAAGAATCCCAGGCAAAGCGTGGATTATTTGTTTTCCGAATCAAGCCCTCCACAACATCATCGTTTAACCCAAGATTAAGAATTGTATCCATCATCCCGGGCATAGATGCACGAGCTCCCGAACGAACAGATACAAGCAGTGGATTTTCTATATCTCCAAATGTGGCATTCATTAAATGCTCAATGTTGGCAATTGCCTTTTTTACATCTTCCTGAAGCAAAGACACAACATTATCTTTACCCAGTTCATAGTATTCGGAACATACTTCGGTTGTGATTGTAAAACCAGGAGGAACCGGAACGCCTATTAAGTTCATTTCGGCAAGGTTAGCACCTTTTCCTCCTAATAAATTCTTCATATTGGCTTGTCCTTCGGCTTTTCCGTCACCAAAAGTGTAGACTCTTTTTTTATTCATAAACATATTAATTTAGATTGTAGGTTGTTTTGCTATATCCACTTTGCAATAATGCAAATATAATTCATTATATCGTTGATATATAAAAAGCTTAAATGTTTTTTATGTGTTTTACAACCATATATAATACTCTTTTAGAGTAAATCCGTATATTTGCGTGGCGAAAATTTTAAAATCAAAGACATTGGCAAGAAATAAAAAACCGTTACCTTTATTTGAGAAGGTAACTATTACAGATGTGGCTGCAGAAGGTAAAGCCATCGCTAAGATAAATGACCTTGTTGTTTTCATTCCTTATGTAGCTCCCGGAGACGTTGTAGATGTACAAATAACGCGTAAAAAGAACAGCTATGCCGAAGGAAAAGCTGTATACTTTCACTCGCTTTCCGATAAAAGGGCAGTTCCTTTTTGTCCGCATTTCGGAATTTGCGGAGGTTGCAAGTGGCAACATCTTCCCTACGAAGAGCAGCTTAAGTATAAGCATAAGCAAGTAATAGATAATCTTACCCGAATCGGAAAAGTAAATCTTGAAGAGGTTTTACCCATCCTGGGATCAGAGAAAACAACTTATTACCGCAATAAATTAGAATTCACTTTTTCAAATAAAAAATGGCTAACTGAGGAAGAAATCGGATCCGATAAATCTTTCGACTGTATGAATGCTGTTGGATTTCATATTCCGGGCATGTTTGATAAAGTACTTGATATTAAAGATTGCTGGTTGCAAAGCGATCTATCCAATCAAATCAGATTAAGCATCAGAGAATATTGCCTTACTCACGATGGCTTTCCTTTCTTCGATTTGCGCAATCAGGAAGGTTTGATGCGTACATTAATCGTACGAACTGCATCGACCGGAGAAT
Source organism: Parabacteroides sp. (assembly GCA_018054455.1). Taxonomy (GTDB): domain Bacteria; phylum Bacteroidota; class Bacteroidia; order Bacteroidales; family Tannerellaceae; genus Macellibacteroides. The sequence goes on along the minus strand of JAGPJL010000049.1, from coordinate 9,996 downwards.
TAATGGTAATCGTTGTTTTCTTCAAAGATGAAGAAGATAAAAGAGAAGCACTTCTATCTCATATTGCAAGCCAGTTCCCTCAGATAACTTCTTTACTATATATTATCAATACGAAGTGTAATGATACTATTACCGATCAGGAAGTTAATGTTTATAAGGGAAAAGATCACATTATAGAGGAGATGGAAGGCCTTAAATTCAAGGTTGGTCCTAAATCCTTTTATCAGACCAATAGCGACCAGGCATATAACCTGTACAAGATTACCCGCAATTTTGCCGGTTTAACCGGAAACGAAATGGTTTACGATTTGTACACCGGCACTGGAACAATTGCAAATTTTGTATCGGGAAAGGCAAAAAAAGTAATTGGAATCGAATATGTTCCCGAAGCGATTGAAGATGCTAAAGTCAACTCAGCATTAAACAAGATAGAAAACACACTCTTCTTTGCCGGAGACATGAAAGATATACTTACACAAGAATTTATATCCGAACATGGCAAACCCGATGTTATTATTACAGATCCACCCAGAGCAGGAATGCACGACGACGTAATCAATACAATCCTTTTTGCTGAACCGGAACGTATTGTCTATGTTAGCTGTAATCCGGCTACTCAGGCAAGAGATTTAGGTTTGCTTAGTGTAAAATACGTTGTTAAGAAAGTTCAACCAGTTGATATGTTTCCCCACACACATCATGTGGAAAATGTTGTATTGTTAGAAAAAATATCTATTTAGCATTCATTTTTAAAACCAGAAAGAAATCAATGCAAATTGTTTATCTGAAAAAAAAGATATTGCTATTTTCTTTACTTACAATTACACTTTTTGGATGTTTCTCCTGTTATGGTAATAAAGACAGCCAAACAAAAGAAGAAACATCCAAACAAGTGGATTTGCCGCAGCTTAAAGTAAAGGGAGAACTTACTGCTGTTACTTTGTATAGCTCTACCTCCTATTTTCAATACAAGATGCAGCCAATGGGTTACGAATACGATTTGGTACGCGATTTTGCCCGTTCGCAAGGTCTGAAGCTTACTATTAAGGTTGCAGAAAATATCACGAAGTTAACCGAAATGCTTATTGCCGGAGATGCAGACATTGTAGCATATCCTGTTCCGGTTACTAATAATTTAAGGCAAGAAGTTTCTTTCTGCGGAAGAGAAGATTTATCTACCCAGGTTTTAGTACAACGTTCCAACAAGGGAGATACTCTAATTAAAGATGTTACCCAATTAATAGGAAAGTCTGTTTATGTAAAACATGGAACAAAATATCATGAACGTTTATCAAACCTGGATCTGGAACTTGGCGGAGGGATACAGATCAAGGATATTGAAAACGACTCTACCACAGCCGAAGATCTGATTGAAATGGTCTCGACAGGACAAATTCCATATACGGTAAGCGACGACAAAACAGCCCGTTTAAACAAAACCTATTATAATAACATTGATATAAGTCTAAAAGTAAGCTTCTTACAGCGTTCATCCTGGGCCGTACGAAAAGGAAGTCCACTGTTAGCCAAGGCCGTAAATGAATGGGCAACAGATAAAACATCTGATTTCAATTTCAAAGCTATTACAAAGCGTTATTTTGAGTTAAGTAAAATCCCGGAACAGGTTGCCATATCGAAAATAATTAAAGGTCACATATCTCCTTATGACCATTTTTTTAAGAAATATGCAGAAAGAATCGACTTGGATTGGCGCTTGCTGGCTTCAATCAGCTACCAGGAATCTCACTTCGACCCTCTATCCATTTCGTGGGCCGGAGCCGAAGGATTAATGGGCATTATGCCAAATACGGCAAGAGGATTGGGCGTATCGTCACACGAGCTTAAAAATCCGGAAATAGGTATAAAAACAGGAACAGAATGTTTCCGTCGTTTCAGACAAGGCTTCTCTGAAATTTCGAATGAGGAAGAGAAACTGAAATTTACACTTGCAGCCTATAATGCTGGTATCGGCCACGTTTATGACGCTCAGCGTTTAGCCAGGAAATATGGAAAAGACCCTACTAAATGGGATGGAAATGTGGATGAATTTATAAGAAAGAAAAGCGATCCAATCTATTACAATGATTCAATATGTAAACATGGATATCTTCGCGGGTCAGAAACATTCAAATACGTAAGTGATGTTTTAACCCGATTCAATTATTACAAAAAAAATACAAAGATCTAGTAATCTGCCAACAAAGAAGATACTGATAATCTGTAATTATTCAAAGAAGTACTTTTAATCACTTTCTTCCGCATTTTTTTCTCTGAGTCCGGGAGAAAGTAATCCCAAATCGTTTTTAGTTTAGATAATAACTGATGATCTCCCCCCTCTAATTGATTCGCATATCCTTCATATAAAAGCTCGTGAAAATCGATAAGCATTTTTCTTCGTTCTCCCTGCTCTATTTTCTTTCCTGACTTATACTCAACGGCCATCCAGGGATAGGAAAGTAATCCCCTTCCAATCATAATACCTGCAATAAGGGGAAACCGATCAATAATTTCGGCGCACATATCCAGATTATCAATATCTCCGTTATAAAACAGGGGCTGACTACATGCATGATAAAATTGTTCAAAAGCACTCATATCAGGTTTCCCTTTGTATTGTTGAGTACCCAGCCGGGGATGCAATGTGATGTGAGAAAGAGGCAACTCATTCAAAAATGGGAGTATTTTCTCAAATTGAGCTGAATCGTCCCATCCAATACGCATCTTTACAGAGAAATTAATTGATGAAAAATCTTTTACCAGCGTAAGCATTTCAAATGTCTGTTCCGGTAAAACTAAAAGTTTAGATCCTCTGTTTAGTCTTGTTTGTTTGGGAAATGGACATCCCAGATTGATATCTGCCCGGGTATATCCTTCTTCTTTAAAAAGAGATGCCAAACAAGTAAATTCATCAACAGAAGAAGCTATTAGTTGTGGAATCACACAATGCGGCAGATTATTCACCCGGGAAATATCCCTTAGTTCCTTCGAGCGAACAACGCCATTATCTATTCGGACAAAAGGAGTATAGTAAGCGTCTACTCCGCCGAAAACAGAAGCATGAGCTTTGCGGTACACAGCATCGGTATACCCTTGTAAAGGTGCAAAATGAATCTGAATATCATTCATCGAAAAGCTTGTTTGAAAAGAGTTAGCAGGCGATTCTTCGCCAAATTAAAATCTTGTTTTTCGCCTAATTCCTTTTCAAGCGAAGTAACACCTTTATCTACAAATCCACACGGGTTTATCAAAGAATAATAGTCCATATCGGTATTGATATTCAGTGCAAAACCATGCATCGTCACAAAACGGCTGCTTTTAACTCCAATTGCGCAGATTTTACGTGCAGAACCAGCCACATGAGCATCAATCCACACTCCGGTAGCCCCGTCCAATCTTTCTGCTCGTATATTATATTGAGATAAAAATTCAATAACGATATCTTCTAGTGTATGTACATACATTTTCAAACCGATTCCAAACTGATCCAGATCAAATATGGGATAACCGGTAATCTGGCCCGGACCATGATAAGTTATATCCCCTCCTCTATCAATATGAAATAACGTAATCCCCTTTTGTTGTAATAGAAGTTCGGGGACAAGCAGATTGGACTCTTTTCCGCTTTTACCAATAGTAAAAACCGGATCGTGTTCGCAAAAAAACAGTTTGTTTTCGCCCTTCAATCCATTCTCTTTACATGTAAGCAGCTGATGGAAATTTTCGTTTTGCTTATCTAAAGCTAAAGAATAGCCTATTCTCCCAAGGTCCTGGTAACTAAAGCTCTCCATTTTTTTCTTTTTTTAATTTTGGATGAATCCTGATCTGATGATCCTGTACTGTATCCCATTTCAACTTTCATTAATTTACCCATCAGAGACAAGATCTTAGACTGTCTTTTAAGCATGTACGGAGATGGTTTGGCCGAATTAAATTTGCGGGGATTTGGCAACGTTGCAGCAATCAGAGCAGCTTGTCGTCGGTTCAGTTTATAGGCAGGCTTATCAAAATGCTCTTGCGCCACAGCTTCCACACCGTAGATACCTTCACCCATCTCTATCGAATTCAGATAAACCTCCATGATGCGTTCTTTACCCCAGATCCATTCAATTAGTACAGTAAAGTATGCTTCTATCCCTTTACGGATATAACTTTTACCCGGCCATAAAAACACATTTTTAGCAGTCTGCTGTGTAATTGTACTCGCTCCACGCACTCGCTTACCACGAACAGCCTCTTTGCGGGCTTTTTTTATCTGTTCTACATCAAACCCATTATGCTCCATAAACAGGTTATCTTCGGAAGAAACCACCGCTTGCACCATCGGTTGTGCAATTTTAGAAATAGGAACCCAGGTATGTTTTAACTTTAGGGGTTTTCCTTCCTGAAACTGCTCGTACACTCTGATAAACATTAATGGAGTGTAGTAAACCGGTATAAATTTACAGGCAACCACCCAAACCAGGCTGGAAACAAAAAGAAATAAAATCAGATTTCTTAACCAGATAAGAATTCGCTTCAGAATAATCATATCACTCCGTGTTGCATTAATTACTGCCACAAAAGTACTGTTTAATTTTAAAAAAATAAGAGGATAACCTATCAAAGTCATCCTCTTATTTTTTTGTTTATCTCTTCCAGTACTTTTCCATTTCTTCGAGGGTTTTTCCTTTTGTTTCAGGAACCATCTTCCAGACTAAGAATGCTGCAAAGAGTCCCATCACCCCATATATCCAATAGGAAACACCATGGTTGAAATTATCAGTCAGGTATTGATTCTTGTCAAGCATCGGAAATGTCCACGAAACCATAAAATTGGCCACCCATTGTCCGGCTACTGCAATACTCATCACAGTCGACCTAATTGAATTAGGAAATATCTCTGATAAAAGAACCCAGCAAACTGGTCCCCAAGACATAGCAAAACCGGCTGTATACACCAGCATGCAAATAAGAGAACCCATTCCAACAGAGTTTGTATAGAAAGTAGTACCTAAAATAAGCATCGACACAGACATTATAAGCGCACCGATTATCATTAAAGGCTTGCGTCCAAATTTATCTACAGTAAAAATAGCAAGCACTGTAAATGACAAGTTAATTGCACCCACAACAATCTGCTGCAACAAAGCCGTATCCGTATTAGCTCCCATCGTTTTAAAAATCTCCGGTGCATAATACAATACGACATTGATTCCTACAAATTGCTGGAAGGCCGATAACATGATACCTACCATAATGATAAGAATCCCAAAAGATCTTATTGGGAAAGCAAGCGAAACAATAAAGCTGCCTATTAATGATAGTTCAAGCGCATTCGTGTTTCCAGCCAATCCCAATAAGCTATAAGCCACAATAAAAATGGCAAGCCATGCACCCATAAAAGTAAAGTATGGCTTCAATGAAGGAGCCTTTTCCTTGAAACTCTCTTTAATATCAGCTAACTCTTTAGCAGCTTCTTCTTTACCCATTAATTTTTCTAAAATTACATTGGCCTCGGAAGCCTTGCCCTTCATTACAAGGAAACGGGGAGACTCCGGAACAAAAAATAATAGAACTAAAAATAATAAAGCAGGGATTATTTCCGAAGCAAACATCCAACGCCATCCAATAGAATGCAACCAATCAATATTACCCTGCAGAGCAATAAAGTAATTTACAAAATAGACAACCAACATACCAAAGATAATAGCAAACTGGTTCCATGAAACCAGGTTTCCTCTACGTTCGGCCGGTGCAATTTCTGCAATATACATAGGCGAAACCATAGAAGCAAGACCTACACCAATACCGCCTAATATCCTGTAAGCAACAAACATATACATAAACGTATGGTCTCCGCTACCAGGTAAACCCACAAAAAGTTCCGGCCAGGAAGAACCTATCGCAGAAAGTAGAAATAATACAGCAGCAAATACAAGCGTTGGTTTACGTCCGTACCGCTGACTAAGCCATCCGGCAAAGGAAGCCCCTACAATACATCCTATCAGGGCACTGCTGACAACAAATCCCTCTAAAGCATTAGCCTGGTCCAACGGAAGATTATACGGCTCGATAAAAAACATACGTAACGACTCTACCGCCCCTGAAATTACAGCCGTATCATATCCGAACAATAATCCGCCTAAGGTTGCGACCAGAGTAATTCCAAAAATATAACTTTTGTTTTTCATGTAAATATTAGATTATTAAATAAGAGCCGACGTTTATATAAACAACCCCGGCTCTTATTAACTTTTAATTATTAGATATGACGGCTTACAATCATTTCGTACAATTCTTGTTTTCCGCTGAATTGTTTTGGTTCACCATGAGCCAAAGCAATAGTACGAAGGTCTTCGAGAGAAAGTTTACCCTCTTCGAAAGCCTTTCCATTACCCTCATTAAATGAAGCATAACGTTCGGCTCTCATTTTAAGATAATCCGTTTTTTCCATGATATCGGCAGCCGACAATAAAGCTCTTGCAAAAACATCCATACCAGAGATATGAGCAATAAAGATATCTTCGAGGTCGGTCGAATTTCTTCTTGTCTTTGCATCAAAGTTTGTACCACCGGTTTTAAATCCTCCTGCCTCAAGAATTACAAGCAATGCTTGAGTAAGTTCATACGAATCGATCGGGAATTGGTCGGTATCCCATCCGTTCTGGTAATCTCCGCGATTTGCATCAATACTACCAAGCATACCAGCGTCGGCAGAAGCCTGCAGTTCATGTTCGAACGTATGTCCGGCTAATGTAGCGTGATTAACTTCAATATTCAAAGCAAAGTCTTTATCAAGACCGTAATGACGTAAGAAGCCGATTACAGTTTCTGCGTCTACATCATATTGATGTTTTGTAGGCTCCATAGGCTTTGGTTCAATAAGGAAAGTACCTTTGAAACCATTTTTGCGACCATAGTCACGAGCCATAGTAAGCATCATAGCCAGGTGCTCTTTCTCACGCTTCATATTCGTGTTAAGCAAGCTCATATAACCTTCGCGGCCACCCCAGAATACATAGTTTTCTCCGCCAAGAGCGATTGTAGCATCAATGGCATTTTTTATTTGAGTTCCTGCAAAAGCAACTGCAGGGAAATAAGGATTTGTAGCAGCACCATTCATGTAACGCTTGTTACTGAACACATTTGCGGTTCCCCACAACAATTTCTTACCTGTAGCTTCCTGAAGTCCTTTAGCATGACCCACCATTGTCTGCAGACGAGTTTCGAATTCGGCCATTGTCGGAGCTTCTTCAACCACATCTACATCATGAAAACAGTAATAAGGAATACCACACTTTGACATAAACTCAAAAGCAGCATCCATCTTGTATTTTGCACGTGAAATCGCATCAGAAGCATTGTTCCATGGAAATTCAATCGTTCCACCACCAAACTGATCGCCACCTTCGGCACACAACGTATGCCAGTAAGCCATTGCAAAACGAAGATGATCCTTCAAGGTTTTACCCATTACCACCCGGTTCTCATCATAATAACGAAATGCTAATGGATTAGCCGACTCAAGTCCTTCGAACTGAATCTTTCCAATTCCTGGAAAGAATTCTTTTTCACCTTTAAAAAAGCTCATAATTAGTCTGTATTTAAAATTAATATATGTTTGAATTAACTATTCTTTATCAATCTCTCTTTCCAGGTTTCGTAAGCGCCACAATATTGATCCGCCTTTAACCCATCCGGTTCGATTACGTCGATTTTCTTAAGAGAAGCAAAAGCTTCCTCCGCCGAACTATATATTCCAGCACCCATTCCTGCCCCTTTCGCAGCACCAACGGCACCATTCGTATCATACAACTCGATAACAGCACCGGTTACTCCGGCCAATGCCTCTCTGAAGACAGGACTTAAAAACATGTTCGCATTTCCTGCGCGTATAACATCAATATCAATACCCATCTGATTCATGATCTCCATGCCATACTTAAAAGAAAAGACGATCCCTTCCTGAGCCGCACGAGCCAAATGCGCTTTACTGTGGATGTTAAAGTTCAAACCGTGAACCGAACAAGAAGAAGGCTTGTTCTGCAGCATCCGTTCAGCTCCGTTTCCGAACGGAAGAATAGACAACCCTTCGGATCCCACAGGAATTCCGGCTGCAAGCTCATTTAACCCATCATAATCCATTCCGGCCGGAGCAATATTCCGTTTAATCCATGAATTTAGAATCCCAACCCCATTGATACAAAGCAACACGCCAAGACGAGGATTTTCCTCCGTATAATTAACATGGGCAAATGTGTTGACTCTCGAGAGAGAATCGTAATTTATAGTTCCATTTACGCCATAAACAACACCCGAAGTACCTCCGGTAGCAGCAATCTCTCCGGGATTGAGTACATTTAAAGATAAAGCATTGTTAGGCTGATCGCCCGCACGATAGGTAACAGGCGTACCCTTCTTTAATCCCAACTCCGTGGCAACCGAAGCAGTCAACTCCCCCTGTAAACCAAAAGTAGGTTTAATATCAGCGATTAAGTCGTCGTTAAAACCGTAATAGTTCATCAACTCCTTCGAAACACACTGATTCTTAAAATCCCAGAAGATACCTTCCGATAAACCTGAAACCGTAGTAACAATATCGCCCGTCATACGCATCGCGATAAAATCTCCGGGAAGCATTATCTTATCTATTTCATCGAACAACCGAGGTTCATATTCTTTAATCCAGGCCAGCTTGGAAGCGGTGAAATTACCGGGAGAATTTAGAAGATGAGATAAGCAATGCTTCTCGCCGATCGCTTTAAAAGCCCTGTCGCCATACTGCACAGCCCGGCTATCGCACCATATAATTGAAGGACGAAGAACCTCCTTAGCCTTATTAACTACAACCAGCCCATGCATTTGATAAGAAATACCAACGGCCTTTATATCCTCTCCATTAATCCGTGCAACAGCAATCGCGCCTTTAATGGCTTCTTTAAGGTATTTCCACCACGATTCCGGATCTTGCTCGGCCCATCCGGGTTTTACAGCTATAATAGCAGCCTCTTCCCTGGGGTAATAATCCGAAGCAACCGTCTTACCACTCTCAACGTCAACAATAGACGCCTTAATAGACGAGCTGCCAATATCACATCCTAATAAATACATATTTCTTAGATTTAAGTTATACTATTTCTTATTAATTTTTGAACGTTGCTTATTATAAATCACTTTATCGAACCGATAATAACGAGCGGCACGGTGCGCAACTCCCTCTTCCATATCATCAGTAGGAACAACATATTCCAAAGCAGCCATTTTTTTATGAAAATTACGGATATCAAATTCCTTACCGTAAATAATTTCATAGGTGCGACGTAACTGAAAAGCGGTAAACTTGATCGGCAGATATTCGAAAACAATGGACGGTTCAACCTCTATCCACAAGCGGATCTCTTTAGTCGCTTCGTGAATAATCTCATTGTGGTCGAACGGCAGCTTAGGAAGCTCGTTAACCGGCACCCACATGGCCGATTTATATTTGGGCGAAAGATTCGATTTCTTACTAATTTTACATAATGCCAGGTAAGCAACAGTAACGATACGTCCGATTTTCAATTTGGAAGCATTTTCCAACCAAAGTATATCTTCTTTGTTCTGCGTTCTCGACGGAGATCCAAAACATCTGAACTGTTTTAATCTCACTTTTTTGGCTCCGGTAGTTTCCTGCAATACTCTATTAGCCGCTTCGTCTAAATCTTCGTTTTCATAAATTAAACTTCCCGGCAATTTGTAATCAATGTTTTCGCCAAGGGAATTAGCTCTTTCCACAAGCAAAACGCATAGTTTTTCTTCATTGACTCCAAGAAGAACGCAATCAACAGATACATGAGGATATAACATGCTGGTATTTTCTTTAAGTGATTCTGTTCAACATCATATAAACACGCTGCAAATATATTGTTTTTTTTCAATATCAAAACACAAATTCATTTTTTCTATCAATATAAAATCCTAATTATCTGATATTTCATAATCTTACTTTATACAATAAGAATTCAAAGCATAGTGTAA
>JAGPJL010000048.1 GCA_018054455.1 Parabacteroides sp. | reverse complement strand
GGCATTATTCACGCAACAATCGAAAAAACAGAACCTCAAAGTCAAAATAAAATGATAAGTAACGGAGACAGAAAAACATTCATCGTATTCAGCGATGATTTAGATAAAGCCCTCGCCTCTTTTGTAATTGCCAACGGGGCAGCCTCAACAGGTAAGAAAGTAAGTATGTTCTTCACTTTCTGGGGACTTAACGTAATCAAAAAGAAAGAGAAACCGTCGGTTGCCAAGGATATCTTTGGGAAAATGTTCGGCATGATGCTTCCTGCTCACAGTGGCAAACTAAAACTTTCGAAACTAAATATGGGTGGTGCCGGCAGCTGGATGATGCGTTTGATTATGAAGAATAAGAAAATAGACAGTCTGGAAAGTCTGATGCAGCAAGCCATCGATAACGGTGTAGAAATGATTGCCTGTACCATGAGTATGGATGTGATGGGTGTGAAAGAAGAAGAGCTGCTCGACAATGTTGTTTATGGTGGTGTGGCTTCTTACCTGGAACGTGCGGAAGAGTCGAACGTAAATCTCTTTATCTAAGTTAAGAATACGAAGGTATACCTATACAGAAAGAGGGTGAATCATTCAATTGATTCACCCTCTTCTTTTATTGATATGACCGGCTCGAAAACCGGACAGATTACTTAATCATATCGAAACCTGTGTAAGGCACAAGTGCCTTAGGAATACGGATACCTTCCGGCGTCTGGTTGTTTTCCAACAAGGCGGCCACGATACGAGGCAAAGCCAGGGCACTACCGTTCAACGTGTGACAAAGTTGTGTTTTCTTGCTTGCATCGCGGTAACGGCATTTCAAACGGTTTGCCTGATAGCTTTCGAAGTTTGAAACAGAACTTACTTCCAACCAACGTTCCTGCGCAGCAGAATATACTTCAAAGTCGAACGTGATAGCAGAAGTAAAACTCATATCTCCACCACAAAGGCGAAGTATACGCCATGGAAGTTCAAGCTTGTCGACCAGCGATTGCACATAATCCACCATTTCCTTCAACGACTCGTAAGAATGTTCCGGTGTATCTATCCGCACAATTTCTACTTTGTCGAATTGGTGCAAACGATTCAAACCGCGAACATCTTTTCCATAGGAACCAGCTTCACGACGGAAACAGGCAGAATAGGCTGCATTCTTGACAGGAAGTTCGGATTCGTTCAGAATAACATCACGGTAGATATTGGTAACAGGTACTTCGGCTGTTGGAATAAGATAAAGATCATCTATTGTTGCATGATACATCTGGCCTTCCTTGTCGGGAAGCTGACCAGTACCATAGCCTGAATCGGCATTTACAACGTATGGAGGTTGTATTTCAAGATAACCTGCTTCGCGTGCGTTGTCAAGGAAGAAATTTATAAGGGCACGTTGCAAACGGCAACCATATCCTTTATAAACCGGGAAACCTGCTCCTGTAATCTTAACGCCCAATTCGAAATCGATAAGATCATATTTCTTGCATAGGTCCCAGTGAGGAACCGCATCAGCATGCAATTGAGGAACTACGCCTCCTGTTTTTTCGCATATGTTATCTTCAGCTACACGTCCTTCGGGAACCGAATCATGAGGTAAATTAGGAACCAGCACCAGCAGGTTATTCATTTCCTGTTCCGCAGCCGTTTTAGCTGCATCCAACTCCTTGTTACCTTCTTTAATTTCGGCAACTTTGGCGCGGGCTTGTTCGGCTTCGTCCTTCTTTCCTTCCTTCATCAGGGCACCGATTGTTTTCGATAAGTTATTCAGCGTTGCCAAATTCTCATCAAGGACCGACTGGGTAGTACGTCTTGTTTTATCTAACTCGATAATTTTACCGATAATCTCTTTCGCATCAAAATGCTTTTTGGCCAACCTGCGGATTACTTCGTCCGGATTCTCCGTAATTACTTTAAGCGTCAACATACTTTATCTATGCTTTTTAATTGAGCCACAAAGTTAAACAAATTATAGAGAACATACTATTTTAACAGCAAATGATAAAAAACTTTATCCAATGTTTATGGAAAAACCTACTTTTAAGAAAAACTCTTCGGATGGTTAAGTAACCTATAACGGAGAGTAAGGATTTTGAATACGAAGAATAAGGTCGAAGACTATAGGGATTAGTTGGTCACACGTACGTGGGATGTTCGTCACACACCCGTGTGACCGTCGTCCCGCAATCGTGAGACCAACGTCACACGGGTGTGGGACGAACTAAACATAGGCATGCGGACGGTTAATGAGTACTATGCGGTACGTTAAACTGTTAAGGAATTACTTTACTCTCCCTCCGGAAATCCAGGTTCGCAGGTAATAGGGTTCGTTCAGACTACTTACCATCACCCCACGGGATGTACTGGTATGTATAAATTTGTCGTTTTTAAGGTAGATCCCTGCATGGTTGGGCAACTTTTTTCGACCGGATTCTGTCCGGAAGAAAACAAGATCGCCTTCGCGTAACTTGCTGCGCGAAATTTTCCGGCAATCGTGCTTCAGCATGTCGGCAGACGATCGTGAAAGTTTTCGGTCATAAACTTTTTGATAAAGAATGGCAACAAACCCCGAGCAATCCACCCCTTTCTTATCGGCGCCTCCATACCTATGGGGCACTCCCATCCATTGAGCGGCTTCGGTGTAGAGTGTTACGTTATCTTCGTTCGTTATTCGTATGCCGTAAAGTTGAGATAAATCGTCGGCTGGAAGCGATTCGGGTGTAAATTGCTTTCTGGTTCCACAGGAAACAAAAAGCAGAAGTATAAAGAAAAATGAAAAACGAATAACAAGCCTGGATAGAGTCATATCTCAAAGGTTTCGACAAACTTAAAAAAAAGAAGGTTAGAATAAAAAATTAGTCCAATAAAAAAAGCAGGATTTCCTCTAAAGGACATCCTGCTTTTAAGTTTTTTCGTGAAAGATATATTATGCTTCAGCCTTGATTGCTTCAATTGAAACAAAAGATCTGTCGTCTTTTCTTTTACGGAATTTTACAACACCGTCTACCAATGCATACAACGTATGGTCTTTTCCAATACCTACGTTTTCGCCCGGATGATGTTGTGTGCCTCTCTGACGGATAAGAATGTTACCGGCTTTAGCAACTTCACCACCAAAGATTTTAACGCCTAATCGTTTACTTTGTGATTCACGGCCGTTCTTAGAACTACCTACACCTTTTTTATGTGCCATTTTCTTTCCTTTTTAATCGTTATGCAACAATTTCTTTTACACTCACTTCTGTGAACTGCTGACGGTGACCGTTCAACTTACGGTGACCTTTTCTTCTCTTCTTGTGGAAAATAAGAACTTTATCACCCTTAACAAGTGGAGAAAGAACTTCGCAAACAACTTTTGCTCCTTCTACAGTAGGAAGACCTACTTTAATCTCACCATTGTTGTCAACTAACAATACTTTGTCAAATTCAACAACTGCTCCACCTTCAACATTCTGAATGTGGTGAACGAACAACTTCTTGCCTTCTTCGGCTTTAAACTGTTGACCGTTGATTTCTACAACTACGTACATCTGTTTTTTTTATTATACAGGTTACCTCCCGGGGGTGGATGCTTTTTAAAGAGCCTCGCTTAGTTTACCCTCTGCGGAATTCAGACTGCAAAAGTAGCATAAGTTTATAAAACAAACAAACTTTGCCAAACTTTTTTCACTACCTTTGTGGGCGTAAAACATTAAATAAGAAGCAGTATGAACTATTACGAACTAAAATTTACATATAATTCACCCATCGAGTCCGAAATTATTAATGATGTACTAGCCTCCGAACTTGGAGAGATTGGTTTCGAAAGCTTTACATCTTCCGAAAGCGGACTCACTGCATATATCTCCGAAAAACTATTCGACACAAATACAATTAATGAGAAGCTTACTCAATTTCCGCTCGAACCTGTAACCATTGAGTTTACCTCTGAACTAATTATCAGCAAAGACTGGAATGAAGCCTGGGAGAAGAATTACTTTCAACCCATACGAATCGGCAACGAGTGCATTATCCGCGCATCGTTTCATGAAGCTGTTCCGGGTATCACACATACAATCATTATCGATCCCAAAATGGCGTTCGGTACCGGAAATCATGAAACTACCTTTTTGATGATAAGCGAAATGCTAAAGCTTGATCTGGAAGGTAAAGAGCTTCTCGACATGGGTTGCGGAACAGCTGTCCTCGCCATTCTTGCAGCAAAAAAAGGTGCCGCCAGAATCGAGGCCATAGATATAGACGAGTGGGCTTACAACAACGCGCTCGAGAATATTGAAACCAACAATACGCCCAATGTAAAAATATACCTGGGTGGCGCCGAACAAATTGCTCCGCTGGGCAAGTTTGATGTCGTGTTTGCCAATATAAACCGGAACATTCTGTTGAACGACATGGCCCACTATAGCGCCTGTATGAAACCAAATGGCGTACTGTATATGAGTGGCTTCTACACGGAAGATATCCCGGCAATTGCTGAATCTTGCACAAACAACGGACTCAAGCTGGTTTCTTACGCAGAAAAGAACAACTGGGTTGCCGTACGTGTGGAAAAGCAGTAGATCTATATTTTTAAGAATAAAAGTGGCCGAAGCATTGAACTAACCGGTAAAAAAAAGGGTTACATTAATAGTAACGCTTAAAAAGAATAAGTTATGAAAAGTATCGATTCAAAATTATTGCTTGGTTTAGTTGTTGGTGCCGCTGTAGGTGCTGCTGTCGGGTATCTGGTTGCCACCGATAAAAAGGAACAGATTCTTGATGAACTAAACAATGTGGTTGGCAAAGTTAAAGAAGGTTTTAACAGCGCTATGTCTAAAATCAAAGAGGCTAAAGGTGGATGCGAGAAAGGCACACCGGCAGAAGAAGCGCTTCCTCTTGAATAAGTAATTTATGGAAAAAGAAACAGAGCAAATCTTCAAAAAGTTAAAAGAAGATGTATCTACTTATGTGGAGCTTAAAGTTGAGCTCCTCAAGTTAACTGCATACGAAAGGACGGGGGAACTTGTCTCCGTTCTTTCGTATGGATTAATTTTGTTATTCCTCGCTTTCTTTGCTGTACTATTTATTTTTCTGGCGCTTGGGTTCTTTTTGGGAGACCTTTTAGACAATGTTGCCGGAGGCTTTGCCATAGTTGCATTGCTTTACATGGTGCTGTTTGCGATAATAGTTTTCAATAAGGATAAAATCCGCTTATCCGTGATTAATGAAATAATTGCTGTTCTTACAGCAGCTGATGATAAAAAAAAGGATTCGGGCAATGAACAAACAACAAACACCTCTGGAGAAGCTGATTTCTGATAAAAACCGGTTGCAGGAACGCTGCCGGCTGAAGGAACAGGAACTAAATTCGGACTTTACCTATATTCAGGAGAACTCGGCATCTCTGCTGCTTTCGGGCATTACATCGCTATTGTTTGGAAAATCAAAACCGGCTCCTGCCGGCGAGAGGAAAGCTCTCCATACGGAAGGAAATGAAAAAGCAGAAATGCTTGGATTGTCTGATATCATTTCGATTGGCAAGGGAATGTTGCCTGTGGTATGGGACATCGTGAAACCAATTCTCATATCCTGGGGAATGAGAAAAGCTGGTAAGCTGTTTACGAACGCTTTATTTAAGAAAAAGAAATAATTCAGACCATTAATTTATGTTATAGGACATCTTTTTTTGCCTTTTATATTATAAAGAAACAAAAAACATACCTACCTTTGCATACGTAGTTGTTACCGTAAAAGTAAAGATGAATTATAATGAAACAAATTAAATTCTGGGTCTTGTTTCTCTTGATGCTTGTTGTGTTTGCATCTTGTGCTACCCCCTGCGGTTGCTGATAATAAGTAACAATTTGAATCTGATTTAATTATCATTACTTTGATAATAACACAAAAAGTACTAATTTTGCGTAGTTTTTTTTAAAACCCAAATAAAGATTTATAAAAATGATTAAAGTAGGTATTAACGGTTTCGGCCGTATCGGACGTTTAGTTTTCCGTGCTGCTCAATCTAAGAGCGATGTTCAAATTGTAGGTATCAACGACTTGATCGACGTAGATTACATGGTTTACATGTTGAAATACGATTCAGTTCACGGTCAGTTTGATGGTACAGTTGAAGTTAAGGATGGTAACTTGGTTGTAAACGGAAACGTAATCCGTGTTACTGCTGAAAGAAATCCGGCTGATTTGAAATGGGATGCAGTAGGTGCAGAATATGTTGTTGAATCAACAGGTCTTTTCCTTACAGAAGAAAAAGCAAACGCTCACATCCAGGCTGGTGCAAAGTATGTAGTAATGTCTGCTCCTTCAAAAGACGCTACTCCTATGTTCGTTATGGGTGTTAACAACGATACTTATGCTGGTCAGAAGATCGTTTCTAACGCTTCTTGTACAACTAACTGTTTGGCTCCTTTGGCTAAAGTTATCAACGATAAGTTTGGTATCGTTGAAGGTTTGATGACTACAGTTCACGCTACAACAGCTACACAGAAGACTGTTGACGGTCCTTCTGCTAAGGACTGGAGAGGTGGCCGTGCTGCTGGTGGCAACATTATCCCTTCTTCTACAGGTGCTGCTAAGGCTGTAGGTAAAGTAATTCCTCAGTTGAATGGCAAACTTACAGGTATGGCTTTCCGTGTTCCTACTTTGGACGTTTCTGTTGTTGACTTAACAGTTCGTTTGGAAAAATCTGCTACATACGACGAAATCAAGGCTGCTATCAAGGCTGCTTCTGAAAACGAAATGAAGGGTATCCTTGGTTACACTGAAGATGCTGTTGTTTCTACAGACTTTACTCACGATGCTCGCACTTCAATCTTTGATGCTGAAGCAGGTATCGCATTGAACGGCAACTTCGTTAAGTTGGTTAGCTGGTATGACAATGAGTGGGGTTATTCAAACAAGGTTGTTGAATTGATCCAACACATGGCAAAAGTAAACGCATAATCATCGTATTATATAGTTTGAAAGCCACATCCTTCGGGGTGTGGCTTTTTTTATTACCTTTGCCTCGCTATGGGAAGCTATCAACTTATCACCGTATTAGGGCCTACTGCATCTGGCAAAACTTCTTTCGCCGCTGCCCTCGCCGCCCACCTCGATTCGGAAATAATCAGCGCCGACTCGAGACAAATTTACCGTTCGATGGATATAGGTACAGGCAAAGACCTGGCAGATTATACCGTAAACGGAAAGACTATTCCTTATCACCTGATAGACATCTGTAACCCGGGAGACAAATACAATGTTTTCGAATACCAGCATGCTTTTTTCAGAGCCTACGACGAAATACGCAAAAGGGGTAAACTACCTATCTTATGTGGTGGTACCGGCATGTATATTGAAGCGGTTCTGAAAGGCTATAAACTACTGGACGTTCCGGCCAACCTTTCCTTACGTGAATCGCTGAAAGGTAAGTCGCTGCAGGAATTGGAACAAATCCTGGGTTCATACAAAACACTCCACAATAAAACGGATGTGGATTCGGCTCAACGGGCTATCCGTGCCATCGAAATCGAAGAGTTTTACCTGAATCAGGCTCCCGATGTAAACGATTACGAACCCATCGAAAGCCTGGTTATCGGGTTGGACATATCCAGAGAGTTGCGGAGAGAAAAAATCTCCCGCCGACTAAAAGCCCGTCTGGACGAAGGAATGGTCGACGAGATTAAAGGTATCCTTGCCTCCGGCGTTAAACCGGATGATCTTATTTATTACGGACTGGAATACAAGTATCTTACATTGTATGTGATCGGTAAGCTTTCGTACGAAGAGATGGTTTCGCAGCTCGAAATTGCAATTCATCAATTTGCCAAAAGGCAGATGACCTGGTTCCGGGGAATGGAACGTCGCGGCATAACAATCCACTGGCTTGATGCCACCCTTCCCACCGAAGTAAATTGTAAAGCCGTAATGGCATTCTTGAATAAATAAACACCAGACATATGATTACTGTAAAGGATTTAACTTCTGCCGATAATTTCTTTCTGATGGCAGGCCCTTGTGTTATTGAAGGAGAAGATATGGCACTCCGCATCGCCGAAAGAGTGGTTACGATGACCAACAAACTGGGTATCCCCTATGTCTTTAAAGGTTCGTACCGTAAAGCCAATCGTTCCCGGATTGATTCGTTTACGGGCATCGGCGACGAAAAGGCTCTAAAGATTCTTCAAAAAGTAGGAGAAACGTTTGGTATTCCTACAGTGACCGATATCCACGAAACTACAGAAGCAGCTATGGCTGCAGCTTATGTGGATGTTTTGCAGATTCCTGCATTTCTATGCAGACAGACAGACTTACTAATTGCTGCAGCTCAAACCGGAAAGATCGTAAATATAAAGAAAGGTCAGTTCCTTTCACCGGGAGCCATGTCGTTCGCTGTTCAAAAAGTTGCCGATGCCGGTAATAACCAGATAATGATTACCGAACGAGGAACTACTTTCGGATATACCGACCTGGTGGTCGACTACAGAGGAATTCCTCAGATGCAGGAGTTTGGTTATCCGGTAATTATGGATGTAACCCATTCGCTGCAACAACCCAACCAAACTTCGGGTGTAACCGGTGGTTTGCCTCAGCTTATCGAAACAATAGCAAAGGCAGCTATTGCCGTTGGTACAGATGGATTATTCATAGAGACTCATCCCGAACCAGGCATAGCCAAGTCCGATGGTGCCAATATGCTGCAACTTGATTTACTTGAAGGATTACTTACCCGTCTTGTACGCATCCGGGAAGCTATTAAATAAGGAGAAATCTACCTGCTAAACAAAAAGGGGGATGAATCGTTTTACTGATTCATCCCCCTTTTTTCTTTATTAATTTGAAGCGGCTTTCTTAGCCTCTTTCTTTTTCAATTTAGCAATCTCTTCATGAAGCGATTCGATCTCTATTCCCTGATTCTTGATTGTAGTAAGCAGTGAATTTAATTCCTCGTTATCTATAGAAGATGGGAATTGAGCATTTACACGTAAGATAAAATCGGAAAGCACATTCATATAGTTATTGAATGCCTCATAGGGATTTTCGTACGGACTAAAAACCTTGCCTCCCATATGCTTGGTACTCATATAATAAAAATGGTCGCTGCTTTGCAGGTAGTTCCAGTCTTGTCTGACACGACGATCTTCACATAAGCGTACCCTGTCTACAATTTCTTTCAATTTATTAAATGCTTCCTGCTGCAGAAGATTTCCTAACCAGGAACTGCAATCGCGTTCTTCGTCCACCCACGAAATGGGGTAAGGCACAGAAATAGAATCGACAGGCTTAAGCAAATTAAAGGCTTCGGATGGCAGCGAGAAACTGATTTCTTTTTCAGCCGCATAACGTGGCAATGCCCTAAAGAAATCAAAGATACCCGATTCGGCAGGATGAAGAGAGCCAAGCACCTCATAATTCATGAACAAATTAACAATTTGTTGTTCGGGAGGAGTTTCCGCAATCCATGATATAAATTTATCAGCGGTAAGCGGATATTCATTCCAGGAATAGTTATTAAACCTATCCGATATATCTTCGCTGTAACGATCGTTTTTAAGTAATAATTTTAATTGATGCTGGGTGCTGGACGTATACACATAATTAGGACTCTTCCAACCTAAAATATGTTTTGCTCCTTCTGTAAGCATTCCTTTAAACCCAGCCTTATAAACAACTTCGGAAATTTCATCCGAATAGATCAGTTCTGTATTGCGGAAAACTTTGGGTGTTACTCCGAACAAGGAATGAATCTTCTCTTTATGCATTTTTATCTGATCCTTAAACTCTTCCTTATGAGCAAGTGATGCAAGGGAATGTGAGTAAGTCTCCGATAAAAATTCAACATTTCTGGTATCAGCAAGTTCCTTAAAGCTATCGATAACCTCTGGAGCATAAATCTCCATTTGTTCGATGGCCGTACCTGAGATTGAGAAAGCCACTTTAAACTTACCTCCACTACTTTTAATCATATCCATGATAGCGCGGTTTGCAGGAATATAGCATCGCTCGGCAATCCGGCGCATTATCTCTTCATTGCGAAAATCATCATAATAGTAATGGTCGTTTCCTATGTCAAAGAAGCGGTATCTTTTGAGTCGAAACGGCTGATGTATCTGAAAATAAAAGCAGATCGTTTTCATACGATTATTTTTTTAATTAATTTCACTTGTTTATCACCTGATCGTATATGCGGCGTACTTTCTGTCCGGCATACTCCCACTTAATGTTATCAACTTCCCGCTTCCCTTCATCTTTAAGGAATTTATACATAGCCGGATAAGCGATGATAGAATAGATAGCATCTGCCATAGCTTCTATATCCCAGTAATCCACCTTTACGGCATAGTCCAGAATCTCGGCACATCCCGATTGTTTTGATATAATTGTAGGTACACCGCACTGCATAGCTTCGAGAGGTGAAATACCAAAAGGTTCTGATACAGAAGGCATCACATACACGTCGCTCGACTTAAGTACTTCGTAAACCTGCTTTCCTTTCATAAAACCAGTAAAATGGAAGCGGTCCGAAATATTACGGGAAGCGGCTAGTCGTATCATTTCGTCAAGCATATCTCCGCTTCCTGCCATTACAAAACGAACATTGGGCGCTTTAGCCAAAACCTTGGCTGCAGCCTCTACAAAATATTCAGGTCCTTTTTGCATGGTAATACGTCCAAGAAATGTAACGACTTTATCTTTTACACCTCTTTTGTCCTGTATGGAAACAATTTCAGGACTCAACGGCTCAACCGCATTATGGACAGTGGTTACTTTTGACGGATCCTGATGGTACTTTTCGATAACTGTATTACGGGTAAGATTACTTACGGTAATTATATGATCGGCAAAATCCATTCCGTTCTTTTCGATGGCATACACTTCGGGATTTACATTTCCACGGCTACGATCATAATCGGTGGCATGTACGTGGATAACCATTGGCTTTCCGGAAATCTGTTTAGCATGAATACCTGCCGGATAGGTAAGCCAGTCGTGCGCATGAATTACATCGAATGCTTCCGATCTCGCAATAACCCCTGCAACAATAGAGTAATTGTTTATCTCCTCAAGCAAATTATCCGGGTAGCGACCCGAAAACTCAATGCAACCCAGATCATTAACATGACGGTAACTGAAATCGGCATAAATATGACTACGCAAGTCATAATATTGTTCGGGAGTCATTTTGTCTCCCAATCTATTTTTTACATAATCATAATCTACATCTCGCCAGACAACGGGGGTGTTGGTTGTTCCAATAATTTTAAGGAAACTCTTATCCTCATCACCCCACGGTTTTGGGATCACAAAAGTTATTTCCATATCAGGCTGCATAGCCATCCCCCGGGTCAATCCATAACTGGCAGTTCCCAAACCTCCCAAAATATGTGGAGGAAATTCCCAACCGAACATTAAAGCTTTCATATATTAAATTTTATTCGGCGTTATACTTCTTCAACAAATCAAGTACGCGCAACATGGCTGCCACATTCATGGCAAAAGAAACTGCCCCTCTTCCCTTAAAAGGCGGGTTCCCGTCAAAAGTCTCAGCAAGTGTGCCAATACAATGCAAAGACATTTCCTCCTCCATGCTGATCAACATCCTTTCAACAAAAGAAATACCTCCTTTTCCAAATATTTTCAGATAAGATTCAAGGTATGCTCCCAATAACCATGGCCAGGCTGTTCCCTGATGATAAGCCAAGTCCCTTTCGCGCTGCGTACCCACATAGTTGGGACGGTATCCTTCGCTTTTTGGACTAAGCGAACGAAGTCCCTTGGGAGTAACAAGTTCTTTGGTAACCATATCAACAATGGCACGCATCTGTATCTTGTTAAGAGGAGAATAGGGAAATGCAACGGCGAAAATCATATTGGGACGCACACTCCAATCTACGTATCCTCCACTTACAGAATCCAGTAAATAATTATATCCGTTCAAAAAAGTGTCAACAAAGGATGTATTCATCGATCTTATAATCGTGTCTATCGTATCAATATATATTTCTCCGGACAATTCCTTATAAAAATTTAGCGCATTATACCATAATGTATTAAACTCCACAATATAACCGGAACGGGAAACAACAGGCTTTCCATCTACGGTAGAGTTCATCCACGTTAAAGCCTTATTGCGACCCTCGACAAAAAGTAATCCATTTTCCATGAGTTTCATGTCGGGATGCTTCTGTTCACGGAAATAGGTAATAATCTCGCCTATGAAATTAAAATATAGTTCTTTTGATTTCTCAACGCCCATTTTCCTGGAATATTGCTGCATTGCCCATATAGCCCAAAGAAAAACATCCGGATTTTCTATTTCCCTTATTACCTCGTCGGCTTTTCCTGTTTGCATAAAAGATCGAATTGCAGGTATGGCCGTATGCATTATTTTTTCAAATCGCACCGGATCTTCGATCGACAAAGTACATCCCGGCAAGGATATAAATAAATCGCGGGCACGAACTTTAAACCAGGGATAACCTGCCAAAAGGTAGGCGTCCTCTTCTTTTGGCCGGAAATAAAACTGTTGCGCCGAATTCTTAAGACAGTTATAAAAGCTTGTACGCGGTGTTCTGGCCAATGCCTCGGTTTCAAAAAGCTTTTTAAGCTGATTAGTCGCAACCTGGCTAACTCCGGCACTGAAGATAATAGTCTCCCCTTTTTTTATCGGAACTTCAAAGTAACCGGGAACGTATAAGTCTTCTTTATAAGGATATCCCCTCTCCTGCTCTTTGGGATATTCTATTCCATTATACCAATAGGGTTCAAAAACAAATTTTGCTTTCTTGTTAAACTGCATGTATAATTCAGGATAGCCACGATACATACAGGTCTTTATTCCGTTGGGAACATCCTGGTATAATTTGTTCACATACGCATTTGACCTGGCAAGTACATTTACACTCCTGAATGCCAGAAAAGGCTTAAATCTCAAGGTTGTATCCGAGTGTGCATCCTCAAGGGTATATTTGATCATTATCCGGTTTTCATAAAGGGAAAAGACCTTCTCTTTTGACAAAACCACTCCTCCTACACGATAAACAGTGCGGGGTACCGTATCGCAACTGAATTCGCGTATATATTTATGACCTTTGGGACTGTAATTATCTCCCTCGTATTTGTGCAACCCTAAATTGAAAGGTGCATCATGCTGTATAACTGTCTCGTCTAATGATGAAAGCAGCACATGGTTATCGTCGTCTAATTCGGGAACGGGCATTACCAGCAGCCCATGGTATTTTCGTGTATTACAATCCACAACAGTAGTACAATGATAAGCTCCGTTCCGGTTAGTCCGGAGAATCTCCCGCTTAAGAGATTCTTCAAGGTTTATCATAACTGTCTTATCGAATTTAAGATAACTCATACTAATATTGGGTTTTAAGTTAGAACCTAACTATTTATTATCATTTAATGTACCAAATGTATCACATAAATATTAATAAAACAAATTCGATTTCAGTTTTTTTTTAGAAATTGAATTTCTTGTTAAACTAGAATTGAAAAGATAAATAAATGAAAATGATTTTGCATCTTTGTATCCGAATCCTTAATTTTAATTTATCATGAAACAATTAGTTTATATTGTAGTATTATTCTTAAGCATAGTAAATATGACACAAGCATCTGTAAATCCATTATTGGTAAAGTATAAAACACCTTTTGAAACGCCTCCTTTTGATAAAATAAAAACCGAACACTATGAACCCGCATTTGAAGAAGGGATCAAACAGCTCGATGAAGAGGTTAAAGCCATTGCCTCTAACCCAAAACCGGCTACCTTCCAGAATACGATTGAGGCACTTGAACGTAGCGGTAAATTATTAGACAAGGTAAGTTCTGCATTTTTTAATGTACTCAGTGCCGAGAGCAATGACGAAATGATGGAAATTTCGCAGCGCATCTCTCCAAAACTATCGGAAAGTTCTAATAATATTTATCTGAACGAACAGTTGTTCAACCGGGTTAAAACTGTATACGAACAAAAAGAAAAACTGAAACTCTCGATTGAAGAGGCGAAGTTGCTGGAAGAAACTTTTTATGCATTCTCCCAACGAGGCGCCAACCTCTCTCCCGAAGGAAAAGAACAATACCGTACGCTTAGCTCTGAGTTGAGCACGTTGACTCTCACTTTCGATCAGAACGTCTTGAAAGATGAAAACAGGTATGAGCTTCTGCTGACTTCAGAAGATCAACTGGCAGGGTTGCCTCAGGGAATTATTGATGCAGCTGCGCTTAAAGCAAAAGAAAAAGGAAAGAATGGCTGGATGTTTACGCTCTCTGCCCCAAGTTATATTCCGTTTATGCGTTATGCCGATAACCGCGAACTCCGACAGGAACTCTATATGGCCAACATGGCGGTAGGTAACAAGGGAGATGAGTTCGACAATAAGGAGAATATCAAGAAAATAGTAAATACCCGTCTTGCCATTGCTCAATTGATGGGATATGCTTCATTTGCCGAATATCAGCTTAAGCACAGAATGGCCAAAAACCCCAAAGCGGTATATAAGCTTATTGATGATTTGCTCACCGCTTACAAACCTGTTGCGATGAATGAATATAATATGCTTCAGGGTTTTGCCTTGGGAATGAAAAATGAAAATTTCACGCTTATGCCCTGGGATTGGAGTTATTATTCCGAAAAGCTTAAGGATGTAAAGTTCAAGGTTAACGATGAGATGACGCGTCCGTATTTTGAACTGAGCAGAGTAAAGACGGGAGTGTTTGGTCTTGCCACACAGCTCTACGGTATCACATTTAAAGAAAATAAGAAAATCCCGGTTTATCATCCCGACGTAAACGCGTACGAAGTATACGACGCCGATGGTAATTTCCTTTCCATATTATATACAGACTTCTTTCCCCGCGAAGGTAAACAATCAGGGGCCTGGATGAATAGCGTAAAAGAACAGTACATTGAGAAAGGAAAAGACAGCCGCCCGCAAGTTGTGATTGTGATGAATTTCACCCTGCCAACGGAATCTACCCCCTCATTGCTTACATTCGACGAAGTGAATACCCTTTTGCACGAATTCGGACACGCGCTTCATGGCATGATGGCGAAGGGAACCTATCAAAGTCTTTCCGGCACCAATGTGTACAGGGATTTCGTGGAACTTCCTTCTCAGATAATGGAAAATTGGCTGACAGAAAAAGAGTTCCTCAATCAAATAGCTATCCATTATCAGACAGGCGAAAAGATACCACAGGAAATAATACAGAAACTGATTGATGCATCGAACTATAATATAGGATACCAGTGTTGCAGACAGCTTAGCTTCGGGATGCTGGACATGGCCTGGCATACGCTTACCCAACCATTCGATGGAGATGTAGTAAGTTTTGAAAAGAACGCCTGGGCAAAAGCAAGTATTCTTCCGGAAGTTAGCGGCACATTAATGAGCAGTAGCTTCGGTCATATATTTTCAGGAGGTTACGCTGCAGGTTACTACGGATACAAATGGGCCGAAGTTCTTGATGCTGATGCATTTTCAGCCTTTAAAGAGGCCGGAATATTCAATAGCGATATAGCAGAATCTTTCCGTAAAAATATCCTGTCGAAAGGGGGTACAGAAGATCCAATGGAATTGTACATTCGCTTTCGCGGACAGGCTCCGGGAATAGATGCGCTGTTAAAAAGAAATGGTATAAAAAATTAATAGACAAACTGACTACAAGTAAGCTAAATATCACTATTTTTGTGGCTTAATTGTACGAAGGATACAATAGCGTACCGTTGCACTTGCATTATGGTACGCTATTTATGCATACAACAGTACATAATTAACGGGATACAATGAGCGAAAGAACTGAGAAACAACTTGAATTAGACAAGCGTTACCTGCGCATGGCTGCTATCTGGTCGGAAAATTCATACTGCAAACGTCGTCAGGTAGGCGCTCTTATTGTTAAAGACCAGATGATTATATCAGATGGCTATAATGGCACACCTTCCGGATTTGAGAATGTATGCGAAGATGAACACAATATCACAAAGCCTTATGTGCTGCATGCTGAGGCTAATGCCATTACAAAAGTAGCAGCATCTTCAAACAGCAGCAAAGGGGCGACCATTTATATTACTTCGGCTCCTTGCATAGAATGTGCCAAACTTATAATACAATCTGGCATTGAACGAGTCGTATATTCCGAGAAATATCGCGTGGAAGATGGTTGTAATCTGCTGTTACGCGCAGGAATTGAACTTTCCTTTATTGATTTAAACGAATAATAGATACGATCTAATGGATAAGAATAAGAGAATTGCTATCTGGTTACCTGTTATTATTGCCGCAAGCATTGCTTTAGGTATTTATATAGGAAACCATTATGTTTCTATCTCATCTGGCAAATTCCGTAATTATGCAAGCGGAAATAAAATTAACGCCATTCTTGATATTATAGACGAGCAATACGTCGACACTGTAAACATGGCTCAATTGGTTGAGGGAGCCATTCCTAAAATATTCAGTGAACTGGATCCTCACTCTGGTTATATTCCGGCGGCAGATGCAGAAATGGTAAACGAAGAACTGGAAGGTTCGTTCAGCGGCATTGGCGTATCTTTTAATTTGCAAACTGACACAATACTGATTATCAGCGTTATTCCTGGTGGTCCATCAGAAAAAGCGGGTATCCTTGCAGGCGACCGGATCATTACCATTAATGACTCCATATTTGCCGGAAACAACAGTAGCCAGGGTAAGATTATGAAAACCTTACGCGGAGCTAAAAATAGTAAAGTGAAGCTGGGAATAAAAAGAAGCTCTTCCAAGGATTTACTTTATTTTGATGTAACACGTGGAGATGTTCCGGTTAACTCGGTTGATGTTGCCTATGTGGTAAGCGAGGGTATTGGCTATATTAAAGTTAATAAATTTGCCCGTACAACCTATAACGAGTTTATAACAGCTATTGCAAAACTAAAACAGGAAAACTGTAAAAGCTTTATTATCGATTTGCGTGGAAACACCGGAGGATATATGGATGCTGCAATAAATATGATAAATGAATTTATGCCAAATGGCAGACTTATCGTATACACCGAAGGTAAGGCATTTCCACGAAATGACGTGTATGCCAACGGAACAGGAACTTGTCAGGATGCCCCCATCGTAGTCCTTACAGATGAGTTCTCTGGTTCGGCCAGCGAAATATTTGCAGGAGCGATCCAAGACAATGACAGGGGAATGATAGTTGGTCGCCGTACTTACGGCAAAGGTCTTGTTCAATCGCAGATACCGTTGAGCGACGGATCAGCCTTACGATTAACCATTGCCCGCTATTATACACCTTCGGGCCGGTGTATCCAGAAAGATTACGAACTGGGCAAAACAGACGAATACGATCAGGATCTGTATAATCGTTTTATGCATGGAGAATTTGATTCGCAAGACAGCATAAAGATTGATAACTCTTTAAAGTACCAGACTACGCAAGGCAGAACAGTATATGGAGGAGGTGGTATCATGCCGGACATCTTTATTCCGCGCGACACAACCGGAGTTACTTCTTATTTCAGTAATGTTGTAAACACTGGCGTTTTAAACCTGTTCACGTTGGAATATTCAGACCAGAATCGTGCAAAACTTTCGTCGTTCAAGACTTATCAGGAATTGTACAGCTATCTGAAGAAACAACCTTTATTGGATAAGTTTACAAACTATGCGGTATCAAAAGGCATTCGCAAGCGGGTAACATTGATCAGCATATCTTCCAAGCTTATTGAAAACCAGTTGCATTCTTATATCATTCGCAACTTCTTTAATGACGAAGGTTTTTACCCCATCTTCCTAAAGGATGATGTAACCTTGCTGAAGGCGATTAAGGTAATACAGGAAAAGAAAGCCTTTCCATTACCCTCGAAGGTAGCTAAACATTAAAAAGGGTTACTTGTTATTATAACATATGATGTAAAGGAGAGGATTATTCCTCTCCTTTGCGCTTTTGTAAAACTATTGGAATATGTACATAAAAGGAATAAAAATACAAATAAGGGAAGATATTGCTTTTCAGAAAAAGCTGCATGATAAGGAATGGCTAAAAACCATGTCACATCAGATACTTTCCAAGATTGAAGAAACGGAAGAATTCAGGAATGCTTCATCCGTTGCATTGTATCATGCTATTGCCGGCGAAGTACAGACCTCCGATTTTATCAACAAATGGTATAAAGAAAAACAGATCTACCTGCCTGTAATTGAGGGAGAAAACCTTACACTTCGGCTTTATTCGGGTCCGGATTCTGTTAAAGCCGGAGTTTTTGGCATTTTGGAACCTATTCCGACCAACAATAGCGGCGATCCGGATATATCCTTAATCATTGTTCCGGGAGTAGCATT
Source organism: Parabacteroides sp. (assembly GCA_018054455.1). Taxonomy (GTDB): domain Bacteria; phylum Bacteroidota; class Bacteroidia; order Bacteroidales; family Tannerellaceae; genus Macellibacteroides. Next base: position 3,262 of record JAGPJL010000048.1, on the reverse strand, counting down.
CGACAGAAACAGAAACCGGATGGGTAGAGGAAAAGGGTATTACGACCGGCTTTTAAAACACACCGAAGCGTATAAAATAGGAATTTGTTACGGGTTTCAACTTATCGAAGAAGTTCCTGTTGAGCACTTTGATATCCCAATGGATATGATAATTACCGAATCGGAAGTTATCCGCCATGAAACTGATTCAGCGAATCACAATATCTTTAATAACTGAAGAACCTGCATACTCATTAAGACTCTTTACCAGCTTTTCGCGACACAGGATAAGTTCGCTGCGCAGTACGGAGGAAGTAAGGTATACATATAGCACCTTGTCTCTTACATAGACCGTCCGGGTATACTGCATAACCATAGGGCCAAGCACTTCTTTCCAGGAGCGTTGAATACGAATTTCCATCATCTTGTCGTACAACTCGGAATTTTCCTCAAAGAAATCCCGAAGCAGATCGCCTAACTTCTGACTATTATTTCGTTTCATCTTCTTCTAACGGGTATACTTCTCCTTTTTCTACTTTAAATAAGCAATAAGCATGATCCATTGCAGCCAGAATCTCATCAAGATACTTTCGGTTTGTATCAGTAATAAAAATCTGACCGAAACCGTCGCCGGATACAAGCTTAATAATTTGCTCCACCCGTGTAGCGTCCAGTTTATCAAAAATATCATCCAGCAACAAAACCGGCAGTGTATGACCTTTGCGGGCCAATAAGGCAAACTGAGCCAGTTTTAAGGCAATCAGAAACGTTTTGTTTTGCCCCTGCGAGCCAACACGACGAATCAGCTGATTGCTTAGAGTCATTTCAAGATCATCTTTATGAATCCCAACCGACGTATATCCAATTATACGGTCACGTTCGCGTACCCTCTGCAACATTTCCGGTAAATCGTTGCCAGCTATTTGAGATACGTAAGAGAGTCCGACTGTTTCGGCCGAACAACAGATGGTCTGATAGTAACTATTAAACAAAGGTATCAACTCTTCTATAAGCGTTTGCCTGCAGGCATACACCTTTTCTCCATACATACCCAGCTGCATTTCGAGTACCTCATATAAAGAATAGTCCGTCTCCTGATTTTTTAATAATATATTGCGCTGCATCAAAGCTTTATTATACTGAATCAGCGCATGAAGGTAAGTCTTATCATGCTGCGAAATAATCAGATCCAAAAACCGGCGACGCTCTTCGCTCCCGCCCTGTATCAATTCCGAATCTGCCGGCGATACCATAACCAAAGGAAGCAATCCAATATGATCGGATAATTTTTCGTATTCCTTTTTATTGCGCTTAAACTGTTTACGTTGTTTACGGCGGATCGAACAAAAAATCTCTTCGTCTCTTCCTTCATAAAAATAAGCCCCCTGCAAAACACAAAGTTCTTCATCGTTATTGATAAGCAGACTTTCCGGGGTATTAAGATAACTTTTACAGAACGACAGGTAATAAATAACATCAAGCAAGTTTGTTTTACCCATCCCGTTATTTCCAAAGAAACAATTCATTTTGGGTGAAAAAGCAACCTCTGCCTGGCGGATATTCTTATAATTTAGGATAGAAAGCTTCTTAAGTATCATCTGTTGCTTATTTTGATCTACAAAGTTAAAATAAAAAGGAATGCCAGCAAATGCCCATTTCTTCTAATCTTTAAAAAAATATAGAATAAGTATAGCTTATTTCATTTAAAAAATTTACTTTTGCGCTTTGAATAAAGTATTTGACACAATTAGGCAAACTAATAAATAACGATAAAATATTATGGCTACTAACGAAAATGGCACCCACACTGAAGCGGAAATCGGAGTAATCGTTTCGCGGACTGAAGAATTTATTGAAAAGAATACAAAGAAGATTGTTTACGGCGTTGTTGCAATAGCAGTTGTTGTTGGCGCATTCATTGGATTCAAATACGGCTACCTTGTTCCTCAGGAAAAGAAAGCAAATGCCGCCATGTTTAAAGGCGAGCAATATTTTGCACAAGATTCTTTCGCCCTTGCCTTGAATGGTAACGGAGCCGACTATTTGGGTTTTGAAGCAATAATTGATGATTACAGCGGAACCGACGCCGCTAATCTTTCAAAAGCATATGCTGGTATTTGTTACTTTAAAATGGGTGATAGCCAAAAAGCGTTAGACCTTTTAAAATCATATGATGGAAGCGACAAGATGATTGCTCCTTCTGTAACAGGATTAATTGGCGACTGCCTGGTAAATGCCGGAAAAGTAGAAGAAGGTATTAGCTATTTCGAAAAAGCAGCAAGCCAAGCAGACAATGAAGTTGTAAGTCCTGTTTATCTAAAGAAAGCAGGTTTGGCATACGAAAGCTTGAAACAAAACGAAGATGCAGTAAAAGCTTACACTACGATTAAAGAAAAATATTTCAATTCTCTTGAAGCTTCAGATATTGACAAATACATTGTTCGTGCTTCATCAGCAAAATAATTTGAATTTACGCAAATAACAATACGGAGGATGTCTCTTACAGGGCATCCTCTTATTTTAATAAAAAACGAATGGCTACAGCTTATCAAAATTTATCTGCTTACGATTTCGACAGCGTACCCGATGCATCGGATATGACTATTGGTATCGTAGTGTCTGAATGGAACACCAACATCACCGAAAAGTTACTGATAGGAGCGATCAACACGTTAGAAAAACATGGCGTTAAACCTGAAAACATCATTACAAGACGCGTACCGGGAAGCTTCGAATTAACCTTTGGCGCTAAAAGACTTGCCGAAAGTAAAGAATTAAATGCAATTATTATCCTTGGATGTGTTGTTAAAGGCGATACACCTCATTTTGATTACGTTTGTTCGGGCGTTACGCAAGGTATAACTGAATTGAACTTAATGTATGATATTCCATTCATATTCGGTTTGTTAACTACCGATACTATGGAACAGTCGGAGGACCGTGCAGGTGGAAAGTATGGTAACAAGGGAGATGAAGCTGCAATTACTGCAATAAAAATGATTGATTTTGCTTGCAAGTTACAAAATTAATCGTACCTTTGCATCGCAATAGAAAATAATGGGGGCAGTTACCAGAGTGGCCAAATGGGGCTGACTGTAACTCAGCTGACTTCGTCTTCGGTGGTTCGAATCCATCACTGCCCACACACTACTTGCGGAAGTAGCTCAGTTGATAGAGCATTAGCCTTCCAAGCTGAGGGTCGCGGGTTTGAGTCCCGTCTTCCGCTCTCTAAAGAGGAATCCAATTGGGTTCCTCTTTTTTTATCCCCTACCTTCACTTTACC
>JAGPJL010000047.1 GCA_018054455.1 Parabacteroides sp. | reverse complement strand
CCGCGGGTTTCTCCAGCTTTTTGAGTCAGTTTATCGCGCAATTCTTCTATTTGCCTTGGCTGGGACCCCTATTAATGGCTGTACTGATTGTCCGGTTACAACTTATGGTGAAATGGGTAGTCTTCCGTTTTAACAAGAACAAGCTTCTTGAGCCACTTACGTTTGTGCCGGCTCTATTTTATTGGGCTCTGTTATGTGACGAAAACTATATGTTGGGTGGATTAATAGCACTCATCTTAACCCTACAACTTACCTGGGTATTGATGAAAATAAATTCACCAGGGATGAGGGTAGGCGCAACCTTTCTATTTATACCGTTAACTTATTGGCTTGCTGGAGGAATGGCTTTCTTATTGCCTGCTATCTTGTTTCTTTACGAACTATCACGACCAACCGATCAACGTGTATCTGTTGTGAAGATTGGTGCCGGCTATTTTATACTTATGCTGATATGTCCGCTTATCGCCCGTAATTATCTGGTATTACTTCCTTCAATGCAACTACTCTTTGGAGCTGGCTATTATCGTTATCTTATTTATTTGCCTTACGGTATTGTTATTTTGTGGTTGCTTACTCTTCTTGTTGCTGCTTTATTTTGTCGTTTCAAAGAAAAGGCTGAGGTACACAAAAACAATGTAATTGCCTATGTCGCACTTGTTTTGTTTGTTTTTGGTGGCGGAGCGTATCTGATAGCCCATTCTTTCAATGGAGTTGCCGAAGAGGTGATGGGATATGATTATAACATACGTACAAAACAATGGGATAAAGCTATTGCTATGGCGGATAAAGATATCCCGGCCAATCCGTTATCAGTTGCCAGCCTTAATCTGGCTTTATGCCAAAAAGGAGTGATGGGAGATCGTATGTTTCATTATATGCAGAATGGGACAGAGGGTCTGCTTCCCATGTTTGACCGCGATTATTTGTTACCTATGATGGTGGGCGAAATCTATTATCATCTTGGACTTATAAACACAGCACAGCGATTTGCCTTTGAAGGGATGGAAGCGATCCCGGATTATAAGAAAAGTGCCCGATGCATTAAGCGGCTTGCCGAGACAAATCTTATTAATGGCACTTACGATATTGCCCGTAAATACCTTCTTATTTTACAGAATACTCTTTTCTACAGAGATTGGGCAACAGAAACCTTAACTTATTTAGGCGATGAAGCAAAGATAAATGCTCATCCGGAATGGGGCAAACTTCGGAAGTACCGTCCTAAAGAAGATTTTCTTTTTAGTGAAGATCAGCAGGATGTGATGCTGGGGATATTAATACAGCAAGAACCGACCAATCGTATGGCTTACGAATATTTAATGGCCTATTACCTGCTGAAGAAAGATTTACAACATTTTATGCAGTATCTGAGTCTTGGAAATGCAATTCAATACAGTAGTATGCCCGTAAGTTATCAGGAAGCTGCTCTTTATGTGTGGGGGCTGCAATCCACAGATCTCAATAACATTCCTTTCCCGGTAAGCAATCTGGTTAAACAACGGATGCAAACCTATGCAGGGATTTATACTTCAAGGTCTGATGCGGAAGCCTATTTGCAAAAGCAATTTTCGGATACGTACTGGTTTTATTTTCATTATAAATAATTTAGCAAGATGAAATCTATATTATCACTTATAATTGTATTGCTTGTTTTATTAACAAGCTGCGGAGAACAGGTTGTCAATCCGGAAAAGATAAACTCTTTACCTCCTGTTTTTCCGGATTATACAGGGGTTACTATACCAGCAAGCATTGCTCCGCTTAATTTTGTTCTTACAACCAATTACGAGCAAATTGACGTAACTATTACCGGAAAGGGAGGGGTAATCCATCTTCAGGAAAGCAGGGTTGCCGCCATATCTCCGAAAGAATGGAGTGCATTGTTGGATAAAAGTAAAGGAGATAGTCTGCAGGTTATTGTTGCAGCAAAGGAAAACGGAAAGTGGAAACAGTACCTTCCTTTCTCTGTATATGTTTCGTCCGAACCGATAGATTATGGACTTGTATATCGTTTGATAGCGCCGGGTTACGAGGTATGGAGTAAGATGGGTATTTATCAGACCGACCTTCATACTGCAGAACAATCTACGATCTTAGATAATAAGCTTATGGCTCCTAATTGTATGAACTGTCACACTTTTCCTAAAAACAATCCAAAGAAGATGAGTCTTCACATTCGTGGAGCAAATGGAGCAACGGCACTGGTGCAGGATAAGAACATTGAAATGTTATCCACCAAAACAGAACAAATGATTGGGAATGCCCAGTATACTTACTGGCATCCTTCCGAAAAGTATATAGCTTATTCGACTAACAAAACACAACAGGGATTTCATGCCCGGGATGCGAAGAGGGTAGAGGTGATAGATCTGGAATCGGATGTGTTTGTGTATGATGTGGTGAAGAATGAAATGGTAAGCTGCCCGCTGTTAAGTAAGAAAGAGTCTTTTGAAACGTTTCCTTCCTTCTCGGCAGATGGTAAAACGCTTTACTTTTGTACTGCCAATTCTCGTCCGATTCCCGATGAATATAACCAAATTCGCTACAATTTATGCAGTATCGCATTTGATCCTGCTTCGCGAACATTTGGAAATCAGGTTGATACTCTCTTTGCTGCGGAGGCTATGGGAAAGAGTGTTTCCTTCCCGCGTCCTTCATACGATGGAAAGTATCTGATGTTCACACTGTCCGATTATGGTAACTTTTCTATCTGGCATAAAGAAGCCGATCTTTGGCTTACCGATTTGACTACCCGACAATCGCGTCCGCTTACGGAAGTTAACAGTAACGACGTGGAAAGCTATCACAACTGGAGTAGTAACTCTCGCTGGTTCGTATTTAGTAGTCGGCGGATCGACGGATTATATACCCGGCCGTATATTGCCGGAATAGATGCACAGGGAAAAGTAACTAAGCCTTTCTTATTGCCGCAAAAGGACCCGGACGATTATATCCGTAGCTTTTACTCTTATAACTTGCCCGAATTTGTGACAGGTCCGGTTACTGTTAATCCCCGCGACCTGGCTGCTGCGGCTATGAACCCTGAACGTAAACAGGTAAAAGCAGGGCGTTAGAACTTGCGGAATGTGTAGGTTTTATCGTCCGAACTCAGAATAAGTTGCTTGCTGCTCACCTTGTCTACGGTGAAGCGGCGAGTTCCTTCTGACCAGTCGGTATAGGGTAAAAAGTTTTTCACCGGCGTTGGATTGTCTGTCAGCTCCACAACCATTGTTTTATCGTCGGGCATTGAATTAAATCCAAACTCTGAGCGGTAACTGTTCGAAGCCGGACTGTATATCTGATACATGAATAACGTATTCTGGAAGTTGTAATAGATGGTGTCTACAGCAGTAACCTGGCCGCCGGCCTCCACTTTCTGCAATTGCCATTTGCCTTCAAGAGGTGTATTTAATTCCTGTCCGCAGGCAGTAAACAGCAGCAAAGCAAAAGCGGAGAAGATTATTTTTTTCATTAGTACATCATTTGTTGTTAGCATATTCTACAGTATGAAGATCGAAATCTTAAAATGTTGCACAAATGTAGTAAAAAAGGAGTAAAAGAAGCTTTCTTACCGTACTAAACGATAAGAAAGCTTCAAACTTTCAGAGAACCCCCTTCGTTGAGGGAAGCTCATAATTAAATATATCACGGCGGATAGCCATCTTGATGGATCTTGCCAGCGCCTTGAAAATACCTTCAATCTTGTGATGTTCGTTTTGTCCTTCGGCCTTGATATTGAGATTCATCCGGGCCGCGTCACTTAGCGACTTGAAGAAATGAAGAAACATCTCCGTAGGCATATCTCCCACTTTCTCGCGATTGAACGCAGCATCCCAAACCAGCCAGGGACGGCCACCAAAGTCCAATGCCACCGAACACAAACAATCGTCCATGGGTAAACAATATCCGTAACGTTCGATGCCTCGCTTATCGCCTAATGCTTTCAGCAACGCTTCTCCTAATGCAATGGCAGTATCTTCTATGGTATGATGCTCGTCAACATGTAAATCGCCTTTAACCTGTACAGTAAGATCCATTCCGGAGTGCTTGCCTATTTGGTCCAGCATATGATCAAAGAATCCCAGACCGGTAGCAATGGAAGTCTTTCCCTTTCCATCCAGATTAACCTCTACATATATATCAGTCTCATGCGTGGTACGTTGTACAACAGCCCGTCGCTCGCCAGCAAAAAGAAACTCAGTAACCTTGTCCCAGTCGCCTGTGCACAATACGCAGCAATCCTTTAACCCTTTAGCTTCCAGTTGCACATCAGCATCTTCGGCGTCATTCAGCCAAATAGCCTTAGCCCCCATATTCTTAGCCAGCTGTACATCCGTAAGTCTGTCGCCAATCACATAACTGTTAGTCAGATCGTATGAGCCATCCATATACTTACCCATCATACCCGTACGCGGTTTCCTGTTCGGCGAATTTTCCTCGGGAAGCGAAGGATCAAATAACAAATCATCAAATACGATTCCTTCGCCTTCCAGCGCTTTCATCAGTTTATTCTGAGCCGGCCAAAAGGTATCTTCGGGAAATGCATCAGTACCCAGACCATCTTGATTGCTAACCATAACAAACTCGAAATCAAGTTGCTTACGTATAAAATAGAGATTCCGGAATATCTTTGGATAAAACTCCAACTTCTCCAGACTATCCAGCTGATAATCGACAGGCGGTTCAATCACCAACGTTCCATCCCTGTCAATGAATAGAGCCCTCTTCATAATGTTGCTTTTTTTAGGGATTCAATTAATGCCTCGTTTTCATGAGGCGTTCCAACGGTAATACGCAAACAACCCATACATAAAGAGATATTGGTACGGTTCCGAACAATAACACCCTGTTCTACCAAGTAGTTGTAAAGTCCGTTCGCATCATCAACCTTTACCAGTACAAAATTGGCATCGGTTGGGTAAATCTTTTTTATCAGCGGAAGAGATCCCAATGCACTGATAAGGTTAGTCCGCTCTTCCAGTAGCACGCGTACCCATTCTTTCACCTTAAACGGATTATCAAGCAGATTAAGCGCATACTTCTGTGTGAGCTGGTTGATATTATAAGGATACTTTATTTTATTAAGCACAGCGATAATTTCGGGTGAGGCAAAAGCCATACCCAACCGAACGCCTGCACTTCCCCATGCTTTAGACAATGTTTGCAGAACCACCAGATTCGGATGCTGCTTCAGTTCGTTGAGAAACGAAGGCTCTGAAGAGAAGTCAATGTAAGCTTCATCCACCACCACAATGCCTTGGAAACCAGTAATGACTTTGCGAATTTCATCGCGCCGGAGACTGTTACCTGTAGGATTGTTGGGAGAGCAAAGAAACAAAAGCTTAGCTGTTTCTGCTGCATCATGAGTTAAAAGTCCGGCCGCAGAAAACTGAAACTCATCGTCCAGAAGTACCGGTATATAAGGAACGTTGTTTACATCGGCGGCTACTTTATACATGCCATAGGTTGGATCGATGGCAAGGATGCAATCCTGAGCCGGTTCACAAAAGGCCCGGATCAGCAAGTCTATTGGCTCGTCGCTGCCATTTCCTAACAAAATGTTTTTAGGTTCAACGCCTTTAATCTCGGCAATACGCTCCTTTACCTGCCATTGCATTGGATCCGGATACCGATTATAAGGTGCGTTATACGGATTCTCGTTGGCATCCAGAAAAACAGATGCTTCTCCGTGAAACTCATCCCTGGCGGACGAGTACGGTTTTAGTTTCCACACATTGGGGCGGACTAATTCTTTTAACTCCTTCATAATGTATTCAGTCTTACAGTTACAGCATTTCGGTGCGCATCCAATTGTTCGCCCGCAGCCATAAGCTCGATGGTGTTTCCTAAATTCTTTATTCCTTCGGGAGTAATCTCCTGAAATGTAATCTTTTTAATGAAGCTGTCCAGATTAACTCCGCTATACGAGCGGGCATATCCGTTGGTTGGCAGCGTATGATTTGTTCCAGAGGCGTAATCGCCGGCACTTTCGGGCGTATAAGCTCCCATAAACACACTGCCCGCATTGGTAATTTGCTCCGCAATGGAAGCATAATCGGCCGTTTGGATAATGAGGTGTTCCGGTGCATATTGATTGGTAAAGCTTATCACTTCCGCTTCGTCCTTTAAAACAATAATGCGACTGTGTGTCAACGCCTTTTCTGTAATCCCTTTTCTTGGAAGAAGTTCCAGCTGATCTTGTACGGCTTTGATTACGTTCCCAACAATCCCTTCGGCGGAAGTAACGAGTATCGCCTGACTATCGGGTCCGTGTTCGGCCTGCGATAGGAAGTCGGCCGCGATAAATTCGGGATTAGCCGATGCGTCTGCAATAACCTCCACTTCCGAAGGTCCTGCCGGCATATCGATGGCTACTTCTTTAAGACTTACCAATTGCTTGGCAGCCGTTACATATTGATTACCCGGACCAAAAATCTTATAAACCTTCGGCACCGTCTCTGTACCGTACGCCATGGCGGCTATCGCCTGAATACCACCCGCCTTAATGATTTTGCTCACACCTGCAACCTTTGCGGCAAAGAGAATGGCCGGGTGAATCTTACCCTCTTTGTTGGGAGGTGTGCATAAAACAATCTCATTGCAACCGGCAATTTTAGCAGGAATAGCCAACATCAACACGGTAGAAAACAATGGAGCACTTCCTCCCGGGATATAAAGTCCCACTTTCTCGATAGCCACCGCCTTTTGCCAGCAGGTAACACCAGCTGTTGTTTCGATGCGGCTTCCGGTAAACCGTTGAGCAGCGTGAAACTTTTCAATATTATTCTTTGCAGTACGAATTGCTTCCTTTAACGGTTCATCCACCAATCCTTCGGCTTCACTAATCTCGGTTTCGCTTGTCAGGAGTTGCGAAACACGTACTTTATCGAACTGCTCGCCGTATCTTTTTACGGCTTCGTCGCCTTCGGTACGTACGGCATCCAATACGGTTTGCACCGTACTAAACAACGAACTTACATCCAAAGCCGGACGTTTTAAAAGATCTCCCCACGCTTCGGGCGCGGGATATTTTATGACTTCCATATGAGGTGCTTATAAAATCATTTTTTCAATAGGAATAACCAAAATACCTTCTGCTCCTAATGTTTTAAGCTTGCCAATAATTTCCCAGAAATGTTTTTCTGCAATTACAGACTGAACAGAAACCCAACCTTCTTCGGCAAGAGGAGTAACCGTAGGACTCTTCATTCCCGGAAGGATCTCGATAATCTCATTTAGTTTATCTTTAGGTGCATTTAGTAACACATATTTCTTTCCCTCGGCTGTCTGAATAGCTTCGAAGCGGAAGATAAGTTCATTTAGAATATCTTTCTTCTCATCGGAAAGTTCGTTGTTGGCAATAAGAAGAGCTTCACTTTGCATAACCACATCCACTTCCTTCAGTTGATTGCTTACCAGCGTACTTCCCGAGCTAACGATATCGAAGATTGCATCTGCCAATCCAATGCCGGGAGCAATTTCAACCGATCCGCTTATTACGTGCAGTTCAGATTTAACCTCATTCTTTTTCAGATAGGTCTTAAGTATTTCGGGGTAGGAGGTGGCAATCGTTTTTCCATTAAACCATTCCAGACCCTTGTATACTTCATCTTTTGGAATAGCAAGCGAAAGGCGGCATTTACTGAAGCCAAGGCGTTTGATAAGCAATGCTTCAGCTCCCTTTTCAATATATTCGTTTTCGCCAACAATACCGATATCGGCAACACCATTGGCAACTGACTGAGGGATATCGTCGTCGCGCAGGAAGAGCACTTCTACAGGAAAACCTTTGGCTGCAAGCAGTAATGTACGCTTACCTTTATTTAACTTGATACCGGCTTCTTCAAGAAGCAACATTGTTTCCTCAAATAAACGTCCCTTGGACTGTACTGCAATTCGTAACATATGATTCGTTTTTTAATTAATATTCTTTCTAATGAAACAAAAAAGGCTTACCGTATGAACGGTAAGCCTTCCTATTTATATCCATGTACTTCTACACACCAAACAGCCCACCGAACTATTGCCCGTTGTAATGATGATGATGATGTAGCGTATTCACTTTCATATTTCTTATTGTTTACGCTACAAATTTACAATAAATCCTGAATCTGCAATAATTTGCGATAAAATATTAGTAACCCTATTGCATTTTTTTTAGAAGTCCGCCAGATTTTTTATTTTTAAGGTTACTTTATTCTATTTACATGTACATCCTTTTACTTTTACATGTACATGCTTTTTAAATACCATGTACATGTAAAAGCAAAAGGATGTACATGTTTTTATAAATGTCTCATTATCTTTTAAATAAAATAACCTGGTTTTGCCTTATTTCTTTTGTTATCTGCATTTGAATATATGTTGATAATATATGGGTTATATTAATTGATTTGTACACAGACTTATGGCCTTATTGCTAATTATTTGTATATGATTTTATTTCTTGTGTCTGTTTTTCTCTAATTATTAGCCTTAATTAGCGGGAATTAAGTAATTAAAACTATTTTTGTCGCTGATTAGGTTCCTGTATTTAACTACACTATAATAAATAGTAATATGAAGTTTTTTGACAATTACCATATGAACACTAAAAGATCGTTACATTTATTTGTTATTACATTCGCTATTGTAATTTCAGGCTTTTATTCGTGCGAAAAAAACTATCCTTTGCCAAAGGAAATGAGTATGGCAAAAGAAATAATGCTTGAACGACCGGATAGCGCCCTAAAAATACTTGAAGAGTTTAAAGATATTGATGACCTGCCTGTTCAATTGAGGGCCACTTATAATTTACTTTTAATTGAAGCCAGAGATAAAAACTATGTAGTTCATACTTCTGATTCGTTGATAAATACCGTCGTTAACTATTTTGAGCATTCGGACGATCCTGTAATGAAAGCGAAAGCCTATTATTATCAAGGGCGGGTTTATAAAGATATGCAACAGGTTGAAAAAGCTGCGCTTTGCTTTAAAAAGGCAGAAACAGTAGCTAACGGAACTAAAGAATATAGGTTACAGGCTTTGATTTGTAATGAAATGGGAATACTATCATTATACCAGGAACTATTGGATGATGCTGTTACATGGCACGAAAAAGCATATAAGGCAATTCTCCTTTCAGGTGATTCTAACTCGGTTTCATATGTTCTTCGCGATTTAGGTAGAGTTAATGTTATGCTTAAAGATTATGATAAAGCCTTATCTCTTTATAGAGAGGCATTTGATGCAGCGCAAAAGAATAAACAGCAGGGTATTGCTGCCGGTATTTTATATGAAATAGGATGGCAATATGACCTAAGGGGGATATCAGACAGCACTATTATCTATATGAGTGAAGCTTTTAAAATGGATCCAACCTTATTACAACAAGAACAGTCATGTTTAGGACTTGCAGAGGCGTATAGAAAGGTTAATAAGTTAGATTCTGCCAGATTTTATCTTAATAAATGCTCAAATAGTAATAATAATTACACGAAAGCTGGATTTTACATGGGGTTGTCTAGAGTAGAAGAAGATGCTGGTAATTATAAAGAATCGTTGGCGAAATATAAATTATCCAGCGATTATCAAGATTCCATTCGTAGCATCAGTAGTGCCGAAGCACTTGCTGGAGTTGTAGCCAAGTATGATAACGAAAAACTCGAAAACGAGAAAAATCAAATTTTGCTGGAGAAGACAAGAGCCTGGCGCAACTATTACTTCATTTTATCCGCTAGTTTAATGTTAACAGTTGCTTTTGTTATTATTTTCTTTACATTTAAAAGAAGGAAAGAACGACAATTGAGGGAAAATATAAATAAATTGATAGTTTACGAAAATCAAATAGCTGAAAACAATAAGATGTTAAAAGCGAATGAAACATGGATACGTAAGACCGTAAAGCAGATGTCTGAAGCCAATGATGAATTGGCGAAGAAAGAAAATCAATTAACCCTTTTACAGAGGAAAACAGAGGAAACTGAAGAGCTAAAAAGAGAAACAGAACATTTGGAACGTACAATGCGAGATTTAAAAGATCAAATATCTAGTTTGTCTAAGAAGAAAAGACAGATAATAGCTATGAACGAGCAGATCAAATCACAAACATCGCTTATAGAACGCTTGCAAGTCTGGACTCCGGGTGATCCATTTCTATCGGATGCGGAATGGGCTCATTTACCCGAATTAATGAATCATCAATTTAATAACTTTAGTAAACGTCTTGAAGAAAATTTCCCAGACCTAACAATGCATGATATACGAATATGTAATCTTACCAAATTAGGTCTTACAAATGAAACAATAGCCAATCTTACCAATTGCAAGTATGAGTCTTTATTAACAAAAAGAACCCGCATAAAGAAACTTCGTATGCATTTAGATGGGGATATTTCTTTGGAAGAAATAATACAACGTTTCGAATAATTTGCATAAAACGAACTAATAAGGGCTAAAAAAAGGAAATTTGTCTATATCCTGTACATATAAACCTATTGTATAGTATTGACAGGAGCAGTAGCTTTGCAATGTTTTCTAACCAAACTAGCCCTTTTACATATTTACTAACTTTTTCAAGTTCCTATGGATGGCACAATATGTGTTGTCCTTAGGTTCGTTAAAATTAGTCGGTAACTTTAATAGTTTTACAGTGAACACTATTTATTTGCATAGGTTTGTTTTGAGGGATCCTGATCTTATATAACTAAGATCAGGATCTTTTTTTGAGAATCGGTTGCTATTCCCTGATATATTCGGCAATTTCAGTAAAGTTGCGTTCAAGCAAATACATTTTGCTAGCCATGAACAGGAAAAACTCACCCCAATGCTCCTTTCTGTGAAAGTCTATTCCTTCTTTACATGTATAGATACGTGCAACTTCTTTCCCGGTTTCACGTACATAACATATGTCCCAGATTAGACCTTCAGGGAAATCTTTTTCGAGTGTTTCCTTGTACCATGTTAGCTTCTCAAACATTTCCAGGCGAAGGTCTTCCTGCTTGTGGTTAACTTCTAAAATTACATAGGCACCATTACGTGTGGCATCAAATTTTAGTTCTACTCCTTTTATCTTTGTATTGTATAAAATCCAGATTTTTTTACGATCCCTTAAATAGGGTTGTACTTCGCAGTATGATGCAAAACTCTCCCAAAAGGCTATCTTTAATTCCCGCAATTCGTCTTTTGTGTACATGTAGTATGTTTGGTTGAAGCTACAAATTTACGGGATTATAATGTAATAAACGTATATTATGCCTACTTTTGCGTTGAAATCAAATTGTATGACAATGAGAATCGATATTCTTACCGTTTTGCCTGAAATGATAGAAGGAATGGTTAATTGTTCCATTCTAAAGAGAGCACAGGACAAAGGCTTGGCAGAAATTCATCTGCATAACCTACGTGACTACACTACAAATAAGTGGCGTCGGGTGGATGATTATCCTTTTGGTGGTGAAGCGGGCATGGTTATGCAGATTGAACCCATTGATCGTGCAATTTCTCACCTGAAGAGTGAAAGGGAGTATGATGAGGTAATCTATACTTCTCCAGATGGAGAAACGTTTAATCAGCCAATGGCAAATAATATGTCGATGCTGAATAATCTGATAATCCTTTGCGGACATTATAAGGGGATTGATTATCGTATTCGTGAACACCTTATTACGAAAGAGATTTCAGTTGGTGATTATGTACTAACAGGTGGTGAGTTGGCTGCAGCCATCATGGCCGATGCCATTATACGTTTACTTCCAGGTGCCATAGGCGATGAACAAAGTGCATTGTCAGATTCTTTTCAGGATAATTTACTTGCTCCTCCGGTATATACTCGTCCGGCAGATTATAAAGGATGGAAAGTACCAGATGTATTGCTTTCAGGGCATGAACGCAAAATAGCTGAATGGCGCCTGCAGCAGGCTCACGAGCGGACTCAACGTCTGCGTCCTGATCTCTTGCTTTAGTATTTCTATATTAATACTGTTTTCCTTTTTGTATTGTTTTTGAATGCGATGCAAGTCCGATAAGTCTGGATTTGTATAGGAGTTCTTATGCCTATATTGATTTTGGGTTTATATTTTCCTTCCTTTTTAATCTGAATTATTTGAATATTTGAATCAAATCTATTAGCTTTGTTTCCAATAATACCTTGTAACATTCTATAGACAAATAGATTACAGCTATTTAAAACGTAATTTATACAATATCTAAATTATAATATCATGAGAATGAAATTTATCACGGGTGTAGCTTTTTTATTGTTGATATCTGCTTCGTGTGTTAGCCAGAAGTATGAATATCCTTTCCGAAATCCAGATCTTTCCATTAACGAACGTGTCGACGATCTTCTTGGCAGACTAACTCCTGAGGAAAAAGTTGGACAGATGATGAATCAAACTCCGGCCATAGACCGCTTGGGGATTCCTCCCTACGATTGGTGGAATGAGGCGTTGCATGGCGTTGCCAGAGCTGGAAAAGCAACAGTCTTTCCTCAGGCTATTGGTATGGCAGCAACATTTGATGATGAAGCTTTACTGAAAACCTTCTCGATGGTAAGTGACGAGGCACGTGCCAAGTACAATCAGTATCAAAAAAATAAGGAATATGATCGATATAAAGGGCTGACTTTCTGGACTCCTAATATTAATATATTCAGAGATCCACGCTGGGGTCGGGGTATGGAAACTTATGGTGAAGATCCTTATCTTACAGGTAGGATGGGACTTGCTGTTGTGAAAGGTTTGCAGGGCAACGATCCTGATTATTTCAAAACACATGCTTGCGCAAAGCACTATGCAGTACATAGCGGACCTGAGTGGAACAGACATGAATACAATGCAGAGGTTTCTCCACGAGATTTGTGGCTAACTTATCTTCCTGCCTTCGAACAACTTGTTAAAGAGGGTAATGTTCAGGAGGTTATGTGTGCTTATAATCGTTTTGAAGGACAGCCTTGCTGCGGAAGTGATAAGTTGCTTATTGATATTCTTCGCAATTCATGGGGATATAAAGGTATTATTTTGTCGGATTGTGGAGCCATAGATGATTTTTGGCAGAAAGATAAAAATACACCTCGTCATGAAACCCACCCCGACGCGGTAAGTGCATCCGTAGATGCTGTACGTAGCGGTACGGATCTCGAATGTGGAGGTAGCTATCGTTCGCTTGTTAACGCTTTGAAAAATGGAACATTGAAAGAGTCCGATCTGGACGCTTCATTGCGTAGGTTATTTACAGCCCGCTTTGAATTAGGCATGTTCGATCCGGATAGTAAAGTCCCATTTTCTAAGATTCCGTACGAGGTAGTTGAAAGTCAGAAGCACAAACAACAGGCCTTGGAAATGGCTCATAAGAGTATTGTTTTATTGAAAAATAATAACAATATCCTCCCATTGAAAAAAGGTATTAAAAAAATTGCTGTTGTTGGTCCGAATGCAACAGATAGCACTATGCTTTGGTCAAATTATAATGGTTTCCCTACCTATACGGTAACTATACTTGATGGAATCAGAAAGAAACTTCCAAATGCAGAAGTCGTTTATGAGTTGGGTTGTAATCATACAGATAATTTTGTAATGCTTGATATGGGAGATAATGTTACTTCTGCATCAGGTAAAGGTTTTGCTGCCGAGTATTTTAATAATACGGAATTTAAAGGCACGCCTGCTTACAAAGGTTTGGTAAACAGTATTCACTTTACAACAGGAGGTAATACCCAATTTGCACCGAATGTAAACTTATCAGACTTCACAGCCAGGTTTACAGGTGTATTTCAAGCTCCTCTGACTGGTGATATTGATTTTGAACTTTCAGGAAATGATGGAATTCGTTTATTTATAAATGACCAGGTAGTTTCAGAAATGTGGGAAAGCGAATATACTGCTTTCCGAAAATATACCTTGAAAGCAGAAAAAGGGAAGAAATATTCTGTTAAGATCGAATATATGCAACGTTCCGGTATGGCAGATTTGAACTTTTCTATTGGCACACGAACACCAGTTGATTATATTGGTACGGCGTCAAAAGTGAAGGATGCTGATGTAATTGTATATGTAGGCGGTATTTCGCCCCGCCTGGAAGGTGAAGAAATGCCTGTAGACGCCGAAGGATTCCGTAAAGGCGACCGGACAAACATTGAACTTCCAAAGGTGCAAAAGGAAATGGTACAGGCTTTGAAAGCAACAGGAAAGCCTGTGGTTTATGTTTTATGTACAGGTAGTGCGTTAGCTCTTAACTGGGAAGAGGAAAATGTGGACGCAATCCTTAACGCCTGGTACGGCGGACAGGAGGGTGGAACTGCTGTTGCAGATGTACTTTTCGGAGATTACAATCCGGCAGGTCGTTTACCGGTTACATTCTATAAGTCCGTGGATCAGCTTCCTGATTTTCAGGATTACAGCATGAAGGGTCGTACCTATCGTTATATGACACAGGAACCATTGTATCCTTTTGGCTATGGTTTAAGTTATACATCTTTTGTTTATCGTAATGCTAAACTTTCCTCTACGGAAATAGGAAAAGCTGATAAGGTTACACTTACGGTAGAAGTTGAGAATACTGGCAAGCTAGATGGCGATGAAGTAGTGCAGGTTTACATTAAGAATCCGAATGATCCGGAGGGACCTCTGAAATCATTGAAAGGATTTAAGCGCGTATCTGTTAAGTCCGGAGCGAAGCAGGCTGTATCTATTGAACTGGAACCGAAAGCGTTCTATTCATTTAATGATGCTACACAAACTCTGGAAGTAAAAGCAGGAACATATCAAGTACTTTATGGAGGTTCGTCTGCAGATAAGGCA
The DNA here is from genome assembly GCA_018054455.1 of Parabacteroides sp. Classification (GTDB taxonomy): domain Bacteria; phylum Bacteroidota; class Bacteroidia; order Bacteroidales; family Tannerellaceae; genus Macellibacteroides. The sequence goes on along the minus strand of JAGPJL010000047.1, from coordinate 6,821 downwards.
CTGCAATCATTGACGCTCAAAATTGATTAATAAAGATTGAGTTTATTGGAGCCAAAATTTTGATTGTAATAAAAAAGAGGATGAATCATTAACTATGAATTCATCCTCTTTATTTATTGTGCGTTATGTAAATATAAACTTCGTTTTTATTTTCTTCTCCTGATCAATATGGATATAAAGGTTGTTATGCCTAATAAATAAGGGTAATATAAATTCTCCATAATTTCGATGGGAGAAATACCCGCCAATCCAGATGCCATAAGAAGTTGTGCTCCGTATGGAATAATACCTTGTACAAAGCAAGAAAAGATGTCTAGAATACTGGCCGAACGTTTTGGATCGATATTAAATTTAGTGGATATATCTTTTGCAATTGGTCCCGCCATAATAAGTGCAATGGTGTTATTTGCTGTACAAACATTCGCAAAACCTACCAGCCCAGCAATGCTAAGCTCTGCACCCCTAGCAGTTTTTACGCGGGAGGTGAGTTTTATAATTATCCAATCAATGCCTCCGTTATAACGAATCATTTCGAGGATACCTCCTGCTAACAGAGTTACAATAATTAATTCCCCCATGTTGTTGATTCCTTCTCCCATGGATCCAGTCCATCCCCAAATGTCGAAACCTCCTGACAATAGTCCAACTACTCCAGATAGAATTGTGCCGATAAGTAATACCAGCAGTACATTAACCCCCGAAATGGCCGTTATCAAGACTATTATATAGGGAATAACTTTTATCCAGTCAATCGATTCGGAAACGGCATATCCGAGAGATGAATTCCCCGTAATAAAATAAGTAATAGTTACAACAATTGCTACTGGCAGAGCAATTTGTATATTGGTTTTAAATTTATCAGACATGTTACATCCCTGAGTTCGGGTAGCTACAATGGTTGTATCCGAAATAAATGAAAGATTGTCTCCAAACATAGCTCCTCCAACAACCGCTCCAATCATTAAAGGTAGATCTATCCCTGTACGTTGAGCAATACCTGCAGCCACAGGAACAATCGCTACTATTGTTCCTACAGAAGTGCCTACCGACAGGGAGATGAAGCAGGCTGCTATAAAAATACCAGCCACAAGCAGATTTCCCGGAAGTATAGCTAAAGCCATGTTTACTGTTGCGTCTATAGCTCCCATCGCCTTTGCTGTTTGGGCGAATGCTCCGGCGAGAATAAAGATTAACACCATTAGCATGATGTTCGTGTTGGCTGCTCCCCTGCAAAATTGTTCGATCCTGTTATTTAGCTTGCCTCCTTTAGAGATGACGATAGCTACAACAGAAGATATGCAGAAAGCAACGGTAATAGGCATTTTGTAAAAATCGCCTGCCAGTATTGATACAACAAGATAGGCAACAAGAAAAACTGCCAAAGGCGTTAATGCCCATACATTTGGTGTATGGTTGTAAGGCGTTTTTATAAACTCTTCTTTATCCATAATATACTGCTTAGAATGAGAATCTAAGTGCGATACGGATGCCGCTTTTTTTAGTATTGGGAGTATCAAGATAGCTTAATCGTCTGAAATAATCAACGCGGAGTATCTTGAAAATATTTTCAAGTCCGACACTTGCTTCCATATATGGGCTACTTCCCAATGGTTGTGTTCCTTCGGGGAACATAAAAAGACCGGGAGTCTTCATCGGGTTGTTTTTATCAGTCAGACCTCCGTAAATGGCATTAAATGAGACTACTTCACGTAATTTAAGCCAGTTTATGCCTGGTATGCGGTTTAATATCCAACCTTTCATGTAATACGTTACATCCAATGATACATATTGGTCAGTTACAAATTCAAGCGCACTCATCATGTGGAATGCTTCCGGCTGAATAGTAACAGACTGGTTGGTATTGGGTAAAATCAATAAAGGGAATGGAGCTTTATCCCAAACTTTTCCACCTTTAACCTTCGCGTCAATATGACCAAATGATGATAACCAGATTCGTTTTTCGGCGGATACTTCTGTGTGATTATAACCATAATCACTTCCTAATACATTGTTTATCCCAAGTTGATGCGATATTTTAAATATAGGAGCATCTTTCGACAGGTTGAATGGAGATTCTTTGCCCGCTCTTCCGCTGTACGCCCTTTCACCTGGGGCAAACCGTAGTTGAACTCCTGCTTCAGAAGTAGTGATGTCGTTCACCCGGAACATATTTCCTGATGCATCTCTATGCACATAGCGTAGTGTTCCGGTAGGTTCGTCGTTCTGATTACGTAACCATGTTTTTAACATCAGACCATTTAACCATTCTTTTTCGTATGTAAGCATGGTTTTACGGATATAACTCATTTTTGTAATCGGTTCTCCAACCTTCCATGCTACGAAAATATTATCCTTGCTTGTAAAGAGGAAGTCCTGACCAGGTGTGTAAATATCGTATTCGTGCATTAACGACAGGTTATCGCGGGGTGTTTCTCCCTCGTGATATTGTTTTTTATTGAACGCCCATGTTAGCTTTCCGTTGTATTTTAATTTACGGTCGGTGGCTCCATAAGCCATATATCCGCTGGCAAATAAATGTTTGTGGAAGTTAGCGGTTGTCATCCCTCCAACTCGCATGCGAAACCCTTCAATCTGGTTTGCACTGAAAGTCGTGTTCATAGGTCCGAAGTCAAATTTACTTGTACTTCGGTCTTTGCCTGTCTGAACATAGCCGGATATCAGAATTTCGGCAGTTTTTATCATTACATTGAAAGTCGGAACCTTTCGTAACTCTGCAAGCAAATCTTTTAAAGCGTTCTCTTTTTCTTTTAAAGGCACATGCCGGTTTGCAACCCAAAAACTGTCAGGCTGATTAATTGCGCTTTCGAGAACGATGTTACTTCCTAAAATATTAAAAACTGAGTCTGGCGGACTTGAGAAGTTATAACTATTGTAACTACGCATCTGATGCGCGTAAAGCTGTTGCGTACCTTTAATCACATAGAAATTAATGAAGGTATTTTCCTGATCAAGCACCCATGTGCTGTCGGGCATCTGCTTAAATTCCTGACTTATCCGAAGATTGTCTACAAAGTTCAGGTTAATATTTGAAGGTACGTTAAGCAGGAATTTTTTGATGGCATAATTACCATCTAGTGTAATGTATAATCTCCCGGTAAAACCATAACTCTGGCTGTTGAATGGAACGAAAGCCAAATCAACGCACTCGTTGTTGCCAACCATTACAGTATCCATGATGTAATACTTGTAATAGGAAGTTGCCAGGGCAGAGGAGAGTGGACTTACAAATCTATTTAATAATATGTTTATGTTATTATCGAATATGTTGATGCCTTGAAAAATCTCTTGCAAGTTAGCAGTGATACCCCCTTCATCCAGAGACTTATCTATTCCCTGTAATTTTTGCCCTTTGGTAATAATCTTCTCCGATTTCGGATCCTTACGATAATAAATATCGGATAAAGTTTCGCGGACAGAAACTGTAAGAATTGGTTTGCCGTTAAACTCGGATGTATCCAGGTAGTTTTTTATAAAACTGAATTTCTTCAAAAACTTATTTTTATCAAGATTCGGATTAAAATTGTCTAGAGCGATACTTAGTTTTTCGTATCGTTCGGATTGATAAGCATCTTTAGCTTCTATACGGTTTTCGTTTTTTCTATCAATTACATTTTTGATCAATTCTACCGCAGGATTATCTTTTTTTGTATACTTTTCTTTTTTAGGTTTGATAACAACTTCCGATATTTGGATAGATGTAGGGCGAATGAGTACAGAAAGCGCTTCGTTTTTTTTCCCGGGAGAAACAGAAACTCTTTTGTTCTCGTATCCCAAAGAAGAAATCAACAACTTTGTAAGCCCTTTGTCATTTTGAACAGAGAATAGACCATTATCGTCGGTCATAGTTCCGATCGTTGAATTCTCAAAAATCACTGACACATACGACATCGGTTCTCCTGTAATGGAATCTTTTACAATTCCAGATGCAGATGTAATTCGTTGAGCTAGTAAATTTGATGTGCTTGTCCCTGCCAATAGAAGGACAAATAGAAATATGTAACGGATAATTTTTGCCATTTAACGCTAATTGTTCCTTTAAGGAATAAAATTTGTACAAAGGTACAGGTTTTTTGATATAAGAAAACGTTTTGAGCTATTAATAATCTTTAATGGACAAAGAGGCTTTTTGAAACTTTTAATGAATCAAATGGAATCCTAAAAATTTTAATATAATTATGAACTTTCAAACATAGGACTTTGAGTTGTTAAAGTATATACTTTGGCGACTCAAAGTATATACTTCCAGGCCAAAAAGTACCGGGGAAAATTTGCCTTTCCCGGTACTTTTTTTCTCTTCCCGGTAAAGTTTATATTAAAAATAGCCTTCACTCCTTCACTTTTGGGTTTAAAAATCAGATATTCAGCTGATTAAAAGTGAAGGCTAGCCCTAAAAATCCTTCACTTTCCCTCAAAAATCCTTCACTTTTGCCCTCATAGCCTTCACTTTTTGAGAAAAAACTGAAAATACATCCTCTTTTTGAAGGAGGAAAATTCATTTTTGGATAATTAACCAGGCATTTTATGCGGATAAATCAACCGTCATCGCTTTTAACTACAAAAATAAAAGCGTGATCTGACTGTATGTTATATTACCATGTCAAACCACGCTTTAATTAGCTCTTCTTTTATTTGTTAGTTTCCATTATCAATCTGTTCCTGAACGATAGCGTCAACAACGGCTACCGTAGTAAGATTCAGAATATCACGTGTTGAGCTTTCAAGGTCAGTGAAATGGATTGGTTTATTTAATCCCATCTGAATCGGACCGATTGATTCAACAACACCCATTTCAAGTAGTAATTTGTAAGCGCTGTTGGCAGAGCTTAAATTGGGGAATATCAATGTATTAACATCCTTTCCTTTGATTTTGTTAAAAGGATAGGTATCGTCTCTTAATTTCTTGTTGAGTGCGAAGTTAACCTGCATTTCTCCATCAATTTGAATTTCAGGATAGTTATTGTGAAGGTGAGTGATTGCATCACGAACCTTTAACGGACTTCCTTGTTTGTCCGCACCGAAATTCGAATAAGAAATCATCGCCATAGTAGGCTCATGAGCGAAAAACTTTACAGAATCGTGGGTGAGACGAGCAATGTCAATCAGTACTTCGGCGGATGGATGTCTGTTTACTAACGTATCTGCAATGAAAAATGTGCCTTTTTTCGAAGTAACAATGTTCATCGCTCCGAAATGTTTGTATGACGGACGAATACCGATAATTTGCTCAGCCAATTTAGTCGTTTCCGAATAGCGGCTGTATACACCGGTTATAAATGCATCAGCATCACCGGCTGCAACCATCATCATACCAAAGCAGTTACGGTCATACATTTTTTCACTTGCTTCTGCAAAAGTTAATCCTTCACGTTCTTTCTTGTTTAGCAGCATTTCTGCATATTTAAGACGACGGTCAGATTCCCGGTCATGACGCAAATTAACTATTTCCATCCCTTCGAGGCTGATGTTTTCTTCTTTCGCGATTTTTTCAAGTCGCTCCTCATTGCCTAAAAGTATTGGGAAACAGATTCCTTCCGCTTTTGCTTCTGCAGCAGCTTTCAGCATATTAACATGATTGGCTTCGGCAAAAACAACACGTTTGGGATTGGCTTTAGCCATATCTGTAAACGAACGCAGCATTTTGTTGTCGTATCCCATCATTTCGCGCAGGTGGTTTTCGTATAGATTCCAGTCTGTTATGGTTTTACGAGCTACACCCGATTCGATAGCTGCTTTTGCAACAGCTGTTGAAACCCTGGTAAGTAAACGTGGATCAAGAGCTTTTGGGAGAATATAATCTCTACCAAAACTCATGCGTTTAAGCTTGTAGGCTGCATTTACAACGTCGGGAACAGGTTCTTTGGCTAATCCGGCAATTGCTTTTACAGCAGCTAATTTCATCTCTTCGTTGATGGCTTTCGCTCTTACGTCAATTGCTCCACGGAATATGTAAGGGAAACCAAGTACATTATTTATTTGATTCGGATAATCTGATCGTCCGGTTGCGAAAATCAGATCTTTTCGAGAAGCCATTGCTTCGCTGTATGCTATTTCGGGATTTGGATTTGCCAGTGCGAATACAATCGGGTTTTCGTTCATGGTCTGAACCATTTCCTTCGTTAACACATCGGCAACCGAAAGGCCTAAGAATACATCTGCTCCAACAATAGCTTCAGCCAAAGTATTAACATCTAATGATGTGGCGAATACTTTTTTGGATGCGTTCAAGTCAGTACGTCTGGTTGAAATAACGCCTTTGCTATCACACATAATTATGTTTTCCATCTTTGCCCCAAGCATCACGTATAACTTGGTACAAGAAGTCGAAGCAGCTCCAGCTCCATTCACGACGATTCTCACTTCATCAATCTTTTTACCCGCAATTTCAAGCGCATTAATCAAGCCGGCACCAGAGATAATGGCAGTACCATGCTGGTCATCATGCATAACCGGTATGTCGAGTTCTGCTTTAAGCCGGGTTTCAATTTCAAAACATTCGGGAGCCTTTATGTCTTCAAGATTAATACCTCCAAAGGTAGGAGCAATGGCTTTTACAGTCTGTATAAATTTGTCAGGATTCTTTTCATCGACTTCTATATCGAAAACATCGATCCCCGCGAATATTTTAAACAAGAGGCCTTTTCCTTCCATAACAGGTTTACCTGCTAAAGGACCAATATCTCCTAAACCTAATACGGCTGTTCCGTTTGAAATAACAGCAACAAGATTTCCCTTTGCGGTATATTCGTAAGCATCTTCCGGATTTTTTTCAATTTCAAGACATGGTTCTGCTACACCTGGTG
>JAGPJL010000149.1 GCA_018054455.1 Parabacteroides sp. | reverse complement strand
GAATGACGTTTATGAGAAGATTGTGGCCTTTATTGCTGCTTCTTATTGCAGTAAGCAGTGTACGGGCCGATGAAGGCATGTGGCTGCTAAATGAGTTGAATAAACAAAACCTGGAACGGATGAAAGAGCTTGGCTTCAATCTTCCGTACGACAGCTTACACAGTGAAGAACAGGCTAGTTTAAGCCAGGCAGTGGTAATTTTTGGTGGTGGCTGTACCGGTATTGCTGTTTCAGAGGAGGGATTGATTTTTACCAACCATCATTGTGGATTTGGTTCTATCCAAAGCCTTAGTAGTGTTGAACATGATTATTTGAAAGATGGATTTGTATCTCAAACCAAGGAGGCAGAACTCCCGGTTCCGGGACTGTCCGTTAAATTCCTGAAGAAAACAATCAATGTTACAGACCGCATTATGGCTGTTATTGATACAATTACTGATGAGGTAGCACGTATTCAGGCTGCAGATTCAATCAGCAATGTTTTGTGTGATTCTGTGGGTAATAACGCAACACAGTATGCCGAGGTATATCCCTATTATAATAACAATGTTTATTACATGCAGGTATACGATGTGTTTAATGATGTTCGTCTGGTGTTTACTCCTCCCAGCTCTGTAGGTAAATTTGGAGGAGATACGGATAACTGGATGTGGCCGCGTCATACAGGCGACTTCTCTGTTTTCCGGGTATATGCTTCGGAAAGTAATGAACCGGTCGAATATGCGGCTGGAAATAAGCCATACAAGCCTCGTTACGTACCTGAAGTTTCTTTGCAAGGGTATCAGGATAAGGATTATGCCATGACCATTGGTTTCCCGGGTAGCACTGATCGATATTTGTGTTCATGGGGCGTACAGCAACGTGTTGAAAATAGTAATAAGCCTCGTATTGAAGTTCGCGAAATCAAGCAGGATATCTGGAAAGAGGCTATGCAGGCAAGTGATGCTGTACGAATCAAGTATGCTTCTAAATATCAGGGAAGTTCCAATTATTGGAAAAATTCAATCGGAATGAACCGTGGATTGGCTAACCTGAATGTTTTCGAGCGTAAACAAGAACAGGAAAAGGAATTTGCTGCCTGGGTTGCGCAGTCTCCTCAACGTCAGGAAAAATATGGAGAAGTGCTGACTCTGCTTGAAAAGGGATATACCGGAAGTAATGAATATCGCCAGATTGCAACCTACTTAAGCGAGGCTTTCGCCGGAGGTGCAGAGATTATTAAGTTAGCCCGGATGGTTCAATCGGTAGATGTGCAGAACTCAACACCCGAAGAAATAGACTATATCTTAGAAAATCAGATTAAAGATTTCTTCAAGGATTATGAAGCTTCTTTAGATCAGAAAGTCCTGGGAGCAATGATGGAGGTGGTTAAAAAGCGTGTGCCTGCTCAATATCTGCCCGATATTTATCCTTCTATCGATAAAAAGTACAAAGGTGACTATGCCCGTTATGCTGCAGATTTATTTAAGAAAACTTCATTTACTTCTATTAATAAGGTAGCTGAAGCTCTTAAAAATCCGGCTAAATATGAAAAGTTAAAGCAAGATCCTGCTTACAAATTAAGCCTTTCGGTACTGATTTCTCTTTTTGAGATGCAGCAGTTCCTGGGTGAGACCCAATTCGATATAGCGAAAGGGGAACGCTTGTATTTTGCCGGACTTAAGGAAATGTATCCCGATAAGGCTCTGTCTTCTGATGCTAATTTTACCATGCGTGTAAGCTATGGTTCAGTGGGAGGCTACCAACCTTACGATGCTGCATGGTATACTTACTATACAACCACCAAAGGTGTTTTTGAAAAAGAAGATCCTAAAAGTGATGAATTCTGGGTGCAACCAGAGATTTTAGACTTACTTAAACGTAAGGATTTTGGCCAGTACGGCAATGGCAATGGAGATATGAATCTCTGCTTTTTGTCCAATAACGATATTACCGGAGGAAACTCGGGTAGTCCGGTTTTTGATAAAAACGCCCGTCTGATAGGACTTGCATTTGATGGAAACTGGGAAGCTATGAGTGGAGATATTGCTTTCGAACCGGAATTACAGCGAACCATTTCGGTAGATATCCGCTATGTATTGTTTATGATCGACAAATGGGGTAAATGTCCTCGACTGATCAACGAACTAAAACTAGTGAAATAGGCTTTATAAAGCTGCCTGTTTAACGTAAAATAGCCACCTGTTCAAATTCTCTGATTGAGAATTAACAGGTGGCTATCTTTATTTTATAGAAAATGTTTTCTTACCGACGGTATCTGCTGTTGCTCGGTTTGCGTGAATTTCTGTCTTCACTGTTCCGTCTCCAGGGTTTGTCGCCACTCTCTTCTCTTCTGTTTCCGTAAGAAGAGCGGCTTCCATACTCTTTGCGGTCGCCAAAATCTTTACGATCCCGTCTGCCTTTGTATTCTCCTCCACCGCGGGGACCTCTGTCACCACCTTCTTTCTTTCCCTGTGCAGGTTCTACAGAGATACGTCTGCCTTCAATTTCAAAACCGCACATGCTTTGAATTACACGGTTTGCTTCGGCCGATTCTACCTCAAAGAAGGAGAAGTTGTCGCGTAAATCTATTTTTCCAATTTGCACTTTACCCGGAACACATTTGTTGATTAGTTCGATCAGCTGATTCGGATATAATCCATCTGTTTTTCCGAAATTAAGGAATAATCTTGAATAGCCTTCCTGAGCCAATGACACACGGCGTCCGCCACGATCTCCTTCGCCAAATTCCTTACGTGAGAAGCGGTCGTCTGTTACATCCTGAATCTCCTGTGCATCCTTGTAATAATCGATTAAACGGTTGAATTCGAGTGAAACCATACGCTTGATGATGTCCTCTTTTTCCAACCATTCCAGCTTACGGTAAATGGCAGGCATAAGCGGACTTATCTCCTCTTCATTTACTTTCACTTTCTCAATTTGATCTACCAGGTTAAGCAACTGTTTCTCACAGATAGCCTGACCTGAAGGCATTTCACCCTTGTCAAATTTTTTGTTGATAATCCGTTCGATGTCTCGTATTCTGCCTTTTTCCTTGATATGACAGATTGCAATAGAAATCCCGGTTTTGCCTGCACGACCGGTACGACCGCTACGGTGCGTGTACGATTCCACTTCGTCAGGTAAGCCGTAGTTGATTACATGAGTAAGATCATCAACATCCAATCCGCGAGCAGCCACGTCTGTTGCAACTAATAACTGGATGTTCTTTACACGAAATTTTTGCATTACGTAGTCACGTTGCTGCTGACTTAATTCTCCATGCAATGAATCGGCATTGTATCCGTCCTGAATGAGCTTATCTGCAATTTCCTGTGTTTCTTTACGTGTACGACAGAAAATTATACCATAGATGTTGGGATAATAATCCGCAATACGTTTCAATGCAAGATATTTGTCACGTGCGTGAACAATGTAAGCTACGTGACGTATATTCTTGTTTCCTTCATTCTTATTCCCAATCACAATCTCTTTTGGATTATGCATGTATTTTTTAGTAATACTTGCAATTCCCTGAGGCATGGTAGCTGAGAATAAAAGCATGTTTCTTGAGGCCGGAACCTCAGCCAGAATAGCATTGATGCTGTCAGTAAAGCCCATATTGAGCATTTCGTCCGCCTCATCCATGATGACAGAACGGACAGTTCCCAAATCAACCGTTTTACGGTTCATAAGGTCTAATAAACGGCCTGGAGTGGCTACTATGATGTGTACCCCGCGCTTTAAAGCCTTGATCTGACTTTCAATGCTTGATCCTCCGTAAACGGGAAGAACCTTTAAATTGTCAATGTATTTTGAATAGTCATTCAGGTCGCCTGCAATCTGCAGACAAAGCTCACGCGTCGGACATAGAATGAGAGCTTGTGGTTGATATTCGGATACATTAATTTTCTGTAGAATAGGAAGGCCAAATGCTGCCGTTTTACCTGTTCCTGTTTGTGCCAATGCAATTACGTCGTTGTCTTCTCCCAGTAAGAAAGGAATCACTTCCTCCTGTACGGGCATGGGCGATTCGTAGCCCATCTCTTGAATTGCCTTTAAAATCGGTGCGGCAACTCCTAATTCTTCGAATGTTTTCAAAATGTGATAAGTGATTATATATATAATTAATCTGAGCCTGCAAAGGTACGTAAATTATTCGAATTCACGCTAGTATAACATTATTTCTTTGAGCTTTTCCCGTTTCTTTTCATCCATTCCTATTTCCTTTTCAAGGTATTTATCCATCGAACCATAATCTTTTCTGATTTTCTTCAGAGCCAGATCCATGTAGGCTTCATCGGCATTGAGCAATGCCGTAAATGTTTCCTGTGCGTCCGAATTCAGACCGTTGGCCATTTTAGCAATTTTGGTTATATCCATACAGTCGTTACTCGATGTATAGTCTTTTAGTATGGTGCTTTCGGAAGCTCCCAGCGAAGCCAGGATCAATGCCGAAACATAGCCCGATCTGTCTTTGCCAAGTGAGCAGGTAATAAGCACCGGATAATTTTCTTTATTTAGTAATTGCTCCATAACCGAAGCATATTGGCTACTGTTCCCTTCAACAAATTGTAAATACATATCCTGAAGAAAAAGAATGGCATCGCCTTTCCGCATTCTGCCTTCCATTATGAGTCTGCTTATATGATCTTCATCAACTGTAGGAATTGGTATATTAACGACCTTTATTTTCTTGTAGAGTATGGGTGATTTTTGAATTTCATCCGTACCTCTCAGATCGATGATGGTTTTAATTCCCAGGTTGTTAAGCCGGATAGAATCCCATTCACTTAATCTTGAAAGCTTGCCGCTTCGATATATTTTTCCCCATCGGGTAGTGAGATTCCGGTTGTTGGTATAGCCTCCAAGGTCCCGAAGGTTTTGTATGCTGTCCATAACAACACCCCTTGAGCCTACAATCTGATATACTTTATCGTTGAATGAAAGCATAAAGTATTTTCTTGTCATATTGTCGTTGGTAATGTAGGTTGTTACCCCATCGTTGATGTTTACATTTCCAACAGGAGTGTTTATATTGAAATTATCTGGGTTGTCTGATACAAAAAGTTTTACATTCCCTTGCATCGGAGGATTGCTTTCCCATTTGATAACGTAATTACCGATATCATCACGTAAGCAAAGCGCCCGTATTTCGGGTGCATTTGAGGAGCAGGCTGTAAAAGCAGCTGTGCAGATAAATATGGATAAAATTTTTACTAACATCTTTTCCCTAGCTATAAGGCAAAGATAACAAAAAATCAAGCTCATAGTGCTGGGGTTAAAGATATTTAAGACTGTTGGGTATAGCTATGCGCAAATTCCCTCGAAATGTAATTGTTATAACTTTGGCATACCTCGGTCGACAGGTCTATTCCGCAGCCGATTATTTTACTCCAGGTCTCTTTGTCGAGTGTTTTTAAATCCTGATGTCGTATGTCATATTTAAGTAAGCCGTAGATGATTCCAGCATTGAAATTATCCCCGGCACCGATTGTGCTTACCGGCACGACTGGTTTCGAGTCAAAATGATGGCTGAAGCGGTCCGTAAACAGATTGACTCCCTGAGGACCATGTGTGGTTATAAAATCATGGCAGTAGAACTTTATATGTTCTTCATAGATATGTGCTGATTCTGTTTTGCTGAACAGGTTGTGAAAGTCTTCGTCAGATCCACGAACAATATCGGCATACTCAAGATTGTCCAGAACGGTTGGTATAAGCCTGATGGCTTCGTGTGCATGTGCTTTGCGAAAGTTAGGATCATAATAGATAATCGCTTTTCTTTCTTTGGCATATTGCAGAAATTCGACCATACGTTCTCTTAGTACCGGATTGAGCGCATAGTAAGATCCGAAAACAAAAATATCATCTTCGTTGATGCGGGGTAGCGGCACGTCCAGACGTTGCTTAGGATAATCTTTGTAAAAGATATAGTTCGCATTGTTGTCATTATCAAGAAAGGCCAGGGAAACCGGACTTTTACCATCGGGAAACCGGTCTACATAATCGGTGGAAATCTTGTTTTCTTTCAGAAAATCAGCAATAATGTCTCCTACATGATCATTCCCAATTTCGCTGATGAATGAAACAGGTATATCCAGACGGCTAAGAGAGATCAACCCATTAAATACAGAACCACCGGGAACGGCTTTGTAGGGTTGATTTTCTTTGAAAATAATATCGAGGATGGTTTCTCCGATTCCAATTACCTTTCTCATAGTGTTACTATATGGATCTGAATACTATTCTTTCAGACTCTGCTCGCGGGATTTAGATCCCAGATACCCTCCATGGTGACGCTTGGCATAGTCCTTGTTGCTGAAATTGATTCTTTTCATTGTATTCACAACCAGAATATCGCCTATAACCGTCATCACCGTAGTTG
>JAGPJL010000046.1 GCA_018054455.1 Parabacteroides sp. | reverse complement strand
GGCGATCGTTTTGAAGCTGGCCGTTACCATTCGTGGGTTGTTAGCCGCGAGAACTTTCCGGATTGCCTGGAGATTATCGCGGAAGACGAGGCCGGCGAGATTATGGCGCTTCGCCATTGCTGCTACGATGTAAAGGGTATTCAGTTCCATCCGGAATCTGTACTCACACCAAAAGGGATCGAATTAATTGCAAACTGGTTAAATGCTTGATTTTTATGAAACAGATATTATACAGATTATTTGAACATCAGTATCTGGGACGAAACGAAGCCCGCGAGATATTGGAAAATATTGTAAGCGGTAAATATACCGACATGCAGATTGCTTCGCTTATTACGGTTTTTCTGATGCGTAACATTTCGATCGAAGAGCTTGCCGGGTTTACCGAAGCGTTGCTTGATATGCGTATTCCCGTAGATCTTGCAGAATACAAGCCCATGGATATTGTTGGTACGGGCGGTGATGGTAAAAATACATTCAACATCTCTACAGCGGCTTGCTTTGTGGTTGCCGGTGCAGGTTACCCGGTTGTAAAGCAAGGTAACTACGGTGCTACATCCATTAGCGGTTCGTCTAATGTAATTGAACAGCATGGCGTAAAGTTTACGGCTGATAACGATAAGCTGAGGGCTTCCATGGATGGATGCAACATGGCTTATCTGCACGCTCCTCTCTTTAGTTCGGCCATGAAAGCGGTAGCTCCGATACGGAAGAGTCTGGGAGTGCGTACGTTCTTTAATATGCTGGGTCCGCTTGTTAATCCGTGTCGTCCAACGTACCAGTTGCTTGGTGTTTATAATCTGCCTTTACTTAGGTTGTATAATTACACTTATCAGCAAAGTAATGCTAAATTTGCAGTGGTACACAGTCTGGATGGGTATGATGAAATATCGCTTACAGCTCCGTTTAAGGTGGCAACTGCCACAACCGAAAAAGTGTATACTCCCGAGATGCTTGGGTTTAAACGGATTGAACAGGCTGAGCTTTACGGAGGAGAAACGCCCGAAGAGGCTGCCAGATTGTTTGACAATGTGATGCGCGGTACCTGTACTCCGGCTCAAAGGGATTGCGTGCTGATTAATGCCGCTTTTGCTATCCAGGTGATTGAACCCGACAAATCCATCGAAACTTGTCTGGGTATTGCCCGCGAATCGCTTGAAAGCGGAAAAACGATGGCTACTTTTAAAAAGTTTGTAGCATTAAACAGCTAATATTACGTAGATCATACATTCAATTAAATACACTTACAAATGAAAGATATTCTGCAGGAAATTGTCGCCAACAAACGTGTGGAAGTACTCCGTCAGGAAGAGGCAATCCCTTTGCATACATTAATAAGTATGGGGGGTAGCCGGATGGAAATGGCAACCCGCTCCATGCGGGCAGCATTGGAAGGTTCTGATTCGGGCATCATAGCCGAGTTTAAACGCAAATCGCCTTCCAAAGGTTGGTTGCATCCCGGCGCTAACGTAAGAGAGGTGCTTCCTGCTTACGAAAAGAATGGTGCTTCGGCTTGCTCGGTGCTGACCGACAGTCATTTCTTTGGTGGTTCGCTGGGCGATCTGGCCAATGCGCGAAAGGTGGTTGACTTACCTTTACTTCGCAAGGATTTTATTATCAGCAGCTATCAGTTGTATCAGGCCAGAGCGATGGGTGCCGATGCGGTGTTACTTATAGCGGCTTGCCTTACTCCCGAAGAATGTCTTAGTCTGGCTGAAACAGCCCACGTGCTTTCTTTGGAGGTGTTACTGGAGATACACAGCGAAAGCGAACTGGATCACTTGAATCCTTACGTGGATATGATTGGTGTTAACAACCGGAATTTAGGTTCTTTCCATACGGATGTGGAGAACTCGTTCCGTCTTGCCGAAAAGCTTCCCAAAGAGATATTGAAGGTGTCGGAAAGTGGTATTTCGGATCCAATACTGATTGGTCGTCTGCGTAAGGCTGGTTACAAGGGCTTTCTTATTGGCGAAACGTTCATGAAAGAAGAGAATCCAGGCGATGCGCTTGCCTCTTTTAAAAGTGCGATACCATGCTGATAAAGGTTTGCGGGATGCGTGACCCGGAGAATATCCGCCAGACAGCCTCGTTAGACATCCAGCTGATGGGATTCATTTTCTATCCGGACTCTAAACGGTATACGGAGTATGTGCCCGATTCGTTGCCTGCGGCTGTTAAAAAGGTTGGTGTATTCGTAAATGCAACCGGATGCTTTATTAAGGAATGTGTAGCCCGATACGGACTTGGATTTGTGCAACTGCACGGTAACGAGTCGCCCGCCCTGTGCAAAGAGTTGCATGAAGCAGGCATCCCGGTTATTAAAGCATTCTCGGTTGAATCTGAAACCGATTTGCAGCGTACTGATTCGTACAGCGGGTATTGCGATTACTTTTTATTCGATACCAAATGTGCCGGGTATGGTGGTTCGGGAAAGAGCTTCGACTGGTCTGTACTCTCTGCCTATAGGGGAGATACTCCTTTTTTACTAAGCGGCGGAATTAATCCGGACAGCCTTATTTCGCTAACTGAATTTGCTCATTCAAAATGGGCGGGTATCGATTTAAACAGCGGCTTTGAGACTGCTCCGGGCATTAAAGATGTGGAAAAACTGAAGGAATTTATTAAAACGATAAAAAACATACGACAATGAATCGCATTCATACATTATTTCAAACAAAACAGAACGGCATTTTGTCGGTCTACTTCACGGCAGGTTATCCGAACCTAAACGACACCACAACCATTCTTAGAGAGTTGCAGCAAAAGGGAATTCATTTAGTTGAGATAGGTATCCCATTTTCGGATCCTATGGCAGACGGTCCGGTTATTCAGCAGTCTTCTACTATGGCGCTTCGCAACGGTATGTCGCTCCGGTTGCTTTTCGACCAGCTGAAGGATATCCGCAACGAAGTATCCATCCCGCTTATTCTGATGGGTTATCTGAATCCTATCATGCAATATGGTTTCGAAAATTTCTGTCAATCGTGTGCGGAATGCGGCATCGACGGTGTGATTATTCCAGACCTGCCCTTTGCCGATTACCTGGCAAACTACAAGGAAACTGCCGATCGTTATGATGTTAAAATGATTATGCTGATTACACCGGAGACTGCCGAAGAGCGTATCCGCCTGATCGACGAACACACCGATGGTTTTATTTATATGGTTTCGTCTGCCTCCACAACCGGTGCACAGCAGAGCTTTACTGAACAGAAGCAAGATTACTTCCGTCGCATTAACGGCATGCAATTACGTAATCCCCGATTGATTGGTTTTGGTATCTCAAACAAGGCGACTTTCGACGCGGCTTGTGCCAATGCATCGGGCGCAATTATTGGAAGTAAGTTTGTTCAGTTACTTGGACAGGAAGCTACACCGGCTCTGGCAGTAGATAAATTGCTGGACGCTTTGACAAAATAATAAATGACTTGCCACGCGGAGGTTTCACACCTTCGTGACGGCAGGTTTTTCGATTTGCTCGCTAATTAAAAATTACCTCCACGAACGCGGCTTAGTGTTTCGGGAGTCATCTCCAGTAAAGAAGCGATCTGATTAAGCGGAGCTCGTTTGATTATTTCGGGTTGAGTTTTTATCAAACGCTCGTACCGTTCGCGTGCTGATTCAAAACGAAGTGAGTCTGCTTTCTTTTGGGACAAAATGAGCGAAGATTCCAGCATTTTACGATACAGGTACTCTATTTCAAAATGTTGACGCGACAATTCTTCCAATGGACCATGGGGTATGCCATAAATTATGGATGGTTCGATCGCTTCTACCTTTAACGGACGGGGAATCTGTTTCAGAAAACTTTCTATACAGATAAACAAGTTTCCGTTACAGGTAAAATGTTCTGTAAGATCTTTGTTGTTCTTAAAGTAAAACTGTCTTACCATCCCCTTATAAACATATCCAATCTGATCGCTGACTTCTCCCTCTTTAAACAAGAGTTCGTTTTTCCGCAACTCCGTACGAATAAGAATATCGGCAAATAATTCCAGCATTGGTCCGCTTAAGGGAGTAAAAAGCTTGGAAATAGACGTGGCAGCATTCAATTTAGTATCCATAAGTTGTAATTTCTGCGACAAATGTACATAAAAAAAGAAGCTCTGCAAACATTTCGTTCACAGAGCTTCCTGTATATGTGTTTTTACGATTACTTATATTCGCTCCAACTCTTTATCTGGATATCGTCTTCACTTAATGTACAGAATGCTGTTATGAATGCAGAAGCCAGACGGGCATTTGTAATCAATGGAACATTCAGGTCAATCGCAGCACGACGAATCTTATATCCGTTATCAAGCTCTCCGGCAGTAAGGTTTTTCGGAATATTAACCACAAAGTCGAGTTCTTTATGTCTTAACATTTCCAGCGCCTGGGGCTGTCCTTCTTCGCTTGGCCAGAATACACGTGATACCTCGATGCCATTCTCCGAAAGCATATTGTACGTTCCTCCTGTAGCATACAGCTTGTATCCGTTTAATTCCAGTAAGCGCGCCGCATCAAGTAGTTCCACCTTTTGTTTTGCGTTACCTGTAGATAAAAGGATGTTCTTCTTAGGTATCCTGTAGCCTACCGAAAGCATTGACTTAAGAATAGCTTCGGACGAATCGTCGGCAATACATCCCACCTCACCGGTAGATGCCATGTCCACACCCAGTACAGGGTCGGCTTTCTGCAAGCGGGAGAAAGAGAACTGCGACGCCTTGATACCTACATAATCCAGGTCGAAGTCTGTCTTCGACGGTTTCTGAACCGGTAAGCCAAGCATAATCTTTGTAGCCAGTTCGATGAAGTTAATCTTCAGCACCTTACTTACAAATGGGAAGCTTCGGGAAGCCCTCAGGTTACACTCGATTACTTTTATATCGTTTCCTTTGGCAAGGAACTGAATATTGAAAGGTCCTGAAATGTTCAGCTCGTGAGCAATCTGTTTGCTTATACGTTTTACGCGGCGAAGTGTTTCGGCATAAAGTTTCTGAGCAGGGAACTGGATAGTAGCATCTCCCGAGTGAACCCCGGCAAACTCAATATGCTCGCTGATAGCGTAAAGCATGATTTCACCATCTTTAGCCACAGCATCCATTTCTACCTCTTTGGCATGCTCGATAAACTGACTAACAACCACCGGATGCTTTTTAGATACATTGGCAGCCAGCTGAAGGAATCGCTTCAGTTCTTCATCGTTCGAACATACATTCATTGCAGCTCCCGAGAGTACATAGGATGGACGAACCAAGACAGGGAAGCCAACTTCGTCAACAAAATTGTCGATATCATCGAGTGAAGAAAGTTCTTTCCAGCGTGGCTGATCAATTCCCAGACGGTCGAGCATGGCAGAGAACTTATGACGGTCTTCCGCATTATCAATACTTTTAGCACTGGTTCCCAGAATATTTACCCTTTGCTCGTCAAGACGCATCGCCAGGTTATTTGGAATCTGACCTCCTGTAGAGAGAACAACCCCGTGAGGATTTTCCAGTTCGAGGATATCCATTACCCGCTCGAAAGTTAATTCGTCGAAGTAAAGACGGTCGCACATATCGTAGTCGGTACTTACCGTCTCGGGATTGTAGTTAATCATTACCGAACGCCAGCCTTCTTTGCGGATAGTATTCAGCGCGTTTACACCGCACCAGTCGAATTCCACCGAGCTACCGATTCGGTATGCTCCCGAACCTAATACCACAATTGATCGATGGTCTCCCAAATAATTTACATCATTTGTTGTTCCGTTGTAGGTAAGATACAGGTAGTTAGTCTGCGCAGGATATTCGGCAGCCAGGGTATCGATTTGCTTTACCACCGGCATAATTCCGCGGTATTTACGATTCTGGCGGATTTTAAGCATTGACTTTTCCACATCTTCCATTGTATCCTTGTAAAGGGCACGGGCAAGCTGGAAATCGGAGAATCCCTGTTGCTTGGCATGAAGCAGCAGTTGGTCAGACAGTTCGGTTATTTCCGAATAGGTTTCAAGCTCGTTGGCTGTCTGTATGATGGCATATAACTTCTGAAGGAACCAACGGTCTATCTTAGTCAGGTTATATATCTGGTCGATTGTGTAGCCTTTACGGAAAGCCTTGCTGATAACAAAAATACGTGTATCGGTTGGTTCGTTCAATGCTTTATCGATGTCGTCGATTACAAGTTCTTTGTTTTCGACAAATCCGTGCATTCCGGCTCCAATCATACGAAGTCCCTTCTGCAGGGATTCTTCGAACGTGCGTCCGATAGCCATTACTTCGCCAACGGACTTCATGCTGCTTCCCAATTCGCGGGACACACCCTGGAACTTACCAAGGTCCCAGCGAGGTATTTTACATACCACATAGTCGAGTGCAGGTTCGAAGAAAGCAGAAGTTGTTTTAGTAACTGAGTTTTTAAGATCGAAAAGGCCGTAACCCAATCCAAGCTTGGCTGCTACGAAAGCCAGAGGATAACCGGTGGCCTTAGATGCCAAAGCTGAAGAACGGCTCAGACGGGCATTTACTTCAATTACGCGATAATCTTCCGAGAAGGGGTCGAAGGCATACTGTACGTTACATTCGCCCACGATTCCGATATGACGGATGATGCGGATTGCCAACTCACGCAGTTTGTGATATTCTGCGTTGGTAAGCGTCTGCGAGGGAGCAATTACGATACTTTCGCCGGTATGGATTCCCAGAGGGTCGAAATTCTCCATATTACAGACCGTGATACAGTTATCATAGCGGTCGCGCACTACTTCGTATTCGACTTCCTTCCATCCTTTCAGACTCTTTTCAACCAATACCTGACTAGAGAATGAGAAAGCTTTTTCTACCAGTTTATCCAGTTCTTCTTCGTTATCGCAGAATCCGCTACCCAGACCACCCAATGCATAAGCAGCACGGATAATTACGGGGTATCCCAGTTCGCGCGCTGCACGACGGGCGTTCTCAACGTCTTCAACCGCTTCACTCTGAATGGTTTTTACGTCTATTTCATTTAATTTGTGTACAAAGAGTTCGCGGTCTTCGGTATCCATAATTGCCTGAACCGGTGTTCCCAATACTTGTACATTGTATTTTTCAAGTACTCCGCTTTGATAAAGTGCGACACCACAATTCAAGGCTGTCTGACCCCCAAATGCCAGAAGAATCCCATCCGGGCGTTCTTTGGCGATAACCTTTTCCACGAAAAAGGGAGTAATCGGCAAAAAATAAATTTGATCGGCGACTCCCTCTGAAGTTTGAACAGTGGCAATATTCGGATTAATAAGAACAGTATAGATACCCTCTTCGCGAATTGCCTTCAGAGCTTGCGACCCGGAATAGTCAAATTCGCCGGCTTCACCAATCTTAAGTGCGCCTGAACCAAGAATCAGGACTTTCTTTATCTTGTCTTTTATATCGTTCATGTGTCTAATAATTAAGCCTGTTAAAGCAGTTCTACAAATTTATCAAAAAGGAACTCCGTGTCAGTCGGTCCGCTGCAAGCTTCCGGGTGGAACTGAGCAGAGAAGAATGGTTTGGTTTTATGTTTAATTCCTTCGTTTGTTCCATCATTCATGTTGATAAACAAAGGTTCCCAATCGGCACCGAGTGTCGTATTATCTACGGCATATCCGTGATTCTGACTGGTAATAAAACACCTTTCGGTTCCTACCATCCGTACTGGCTGGTTGTGACTGCGGTGACCATATTTTAATTTATATATAGAAGCGCCTCCGGCTTTTGCCAGTAGCTGATTACCCATACAAATTCCGCAAATGGGTGTATTGCGTTCCATTGCCTTACGGATGTTCAGCACCGCAGCCTCGCAGGTATCCGGGTCTCCGGGACCGTTACTGATAAATAATCCGTCGTATTCCATGTCTGTAAAGTCATAATCCCAGGGAACCCGGATAACAGTTACATCACGTTTCAAAAGGCAGCGGATAATGTTGTGTTTCACTCCGCAGTCTACCAATACCACTTTTTTCTTTCCGTTTCCGTACGTCTTAACTTCTTTACAGCTTACAATGTCAACCTGATTTATTAAGTTAGGGTCAATGAAATCGATCTCGTCTGCAGCATCAAAAACTATTTTCCCTTTCATGGAGCCTTTTTCGCGAAGCAATTTTGTAAGCTCGCGGGTGTCGATTCCATAGATACCGGCAATTTTCTCGTCTTTAAGCCAGCTACCCAAGCTCTCAACAGCATTCCAGTGGCTGTATTCAAATGAATAGTCCGATACGATAATAGCTTCGGCATGGATTTTTTCGCTTTCCATGAAAGTTGCCAGTCCATTAGCTTCGATCGTGCGGGGAGGAACACCGTAGTTTCCAACCAAAGGATAGGTCAGAACCATTAGCTGTCCTGAGTAAGACGGGTCCGTCAAGCTCTCCGGATAGCCTGTCATGGCAGTGTTGAATACTACTTCGCCGGCCGTAGCCTTTTCATAGCCAAATGATTTGCCGTGAAAAACACTTCCATCATCAAGCATTAATTGTACAGTTCTTTGTTCTTGCATATCGGTTGTAATAAATCAAATTTCTCCTTCAATATAGTTAATATAAGCCTGGTTTACTAAACGGGTTCCTCCTGTTGTAGGATAATCTCCCGAAAAATACCAGTCGCCGGTATGGTTTGGACATGAAGCATGAAGACCTTCGATATCCTGATAAACAATCTCGACTGCAGCCTTGGTTCCTTTCGGAGTTAATATCTCTGCTATTTTCGCAGAAATCTCCTCGTTGCTAAAAGGCGCGTATATATCTTTTACATAATTCACCAAGGTGTCTGTTGGATGATTCTGCTGATCCTTGGCTTTATTATAAGTTTCCATAATCAGACTTTCCATGCCCCTCTCCCGCAACAACTCGATAGCTGCCCGGAAAGCTATAAATTCTTTCATCTTGGACATATCTATCCCGTAATAATCAGGATAACGCACCTGAGGAGAGGAAGAAACTATTACTATCTTTTTGGGGTGAAGCCTGTCCAGAAT
Organism: Parabacteroides sp.; assembly: GCA_018054455.1. Lineage (GTDB taxonomy): Bacteria > Bacteroidota > Bacteroidia > Bacteroidales > Tannerellaceae > Macellibacteroides. Next base: position 12,827 of record JAGPJL010000046.1, on the reverse strand, counting down.
ACCAATAATACTCTGACGCAACGTTGTTCCCCGTACAATACTATCGTCGATAACAACCAAACTGTCTTCGTTGGGCTTTAAGCTTCCGTAGGTAATGTCGTATACGTGTGCTGCAAGATCGTTTCGTGAATTACCTTCGGCAATGAAGGTACGTAATTTAATATCTTTGATTGCTACTTTCTCAGTTCTTACAGACATGGAAAGTATTTCTTTCAATTCATCCTTGGTTAGTTCCTGAGCCTGAGAGATCCTTTCAAGTTTGCGATGGTTGAGGTACTCGTTCACCCCTTCCAGCATTCCATAGTATGCCACTTCGGCTGTATTGGGAATAAAGGAAAAAACGGTGTGCTTTAAGTCATAGTTTAACGATTTTAGAATCGGTTCCACCAGATTTCGTCCCAAACTTTTTCGCTCCTTGTATATATCCATATCACTACCACGTGAAAAGTATATACGTTCGAACGAACAAGCTTTCCGTTCTTTCGGCTCCATGATTTGAGATGTTCTCCATTCTCCTTTTTTATTAATAAGGAGAGCTTGTCCCGGATCCAGCTCCTTAACATCGACAGACTGAACATTCATCACTGTCTGAATTACCGGACGTTCGGAGGCAAGAACTACTATTTCGTCATCCGCATAATAATAGGCAGGGCGGATTCCCCATGGGTCGCGTACACTAAATGCTTCACCACTTCCGGTTAAACCACATATTACATATCCACCATCCCACTGAGGACTACATTTCTTAAGCATATTGGAAAGGTCCACATGATCTTCAATGGCATGAGTAATATCCATACCTTTAAGACCTTCTTTCTCGTATTGCTGATATAAACGTTCAATTTCCCGGTCCAAACGGTGCCCCATCTGTTCCAACATAATATATGTATCGGCAAATTTACGGGGATGCTGACCAATTGAAGTAATTTCTTCGAAGATATCGTTTACATTGGTTAGATTGAAATTTCCGCAAAGAGCTAGATTTTTTGCTCTCCAGTTGTTACGACGTAAGAAAGGATGAATATAGGAAATACCGGATTTTCCGGTGGTACTGTATCGAAGATGACCTAAATATAATTCTCCGGCAAATGGAAGATGACTTTTGGCGTAGAAAGGATCGTTAAGCTCTTGGCGTGGTATATCTTTGTAATTTTGATGGACGGCGTCGAAGATTTCGGTAATGGCACCGGTCCCCATCGCTCTTTCTCTAAACATATATTCCTCACCGGTATGAGCCTCTAACTTTACACATGCTAAACCTGCGCCCTCCTGTCCGCGGTTATGCTGCTTTTCCATTAATAAATAGAGCTTGTTAAGCCCGTACATCCAGCTACCGTACTTATTATGATAATACTCTAAAGGCTTTAATAAACGGACCATGGCAACGCCACACTCGTGTTTAAGTTGTTCCATCTGATTTTGTCTTGTTTAATACCGGCTGCAAAGATACTTAGATTGTATTACATTCTGATCTTTTTTTTACTAAAATATGTATCACATTTATAGAAATAATGATTTTTGAGCGCAAAGAGTTAATAAATATTTATTATTAAGAACAATCAGATAAGGTTACAGATATTACATTCAAACACATGTAAATATTTCAATATGAAACAAAATACAGCAGATTTAAAACAATTCATCACAAACTCCCCGTTTACCACCAATTTTAAGACACCTCAAACAGATAATATTGTTACAATATGAAATACATTTACTACATTTGCCAATCAATATGATTGCTATTAAAGATATACACAAACATAAGGTCAACAATAATGAAAGAAAGAAGTCATTTTAACAACGAGAAGGGTTTGTATAACTTCTCTTATGAACACGATGCCTGCGGAGTAGGAATGTTAGTCAATATCCATGGCGGAAAGTCTCACGAAATTGTTGAGTCCGCGTTAAAGGTTTTGGAGAACATGCAACACCGTGGAGCAGAAGGTGCAGATAACAAAACCGGAGATGGTGCTGGTATCCTGCTGCAAATACCACATGAGTTTATTTTATTGCAAGGAATTCCGGTTCCCGAAAAAGGGAAATACGGAACAGGACTCTTGTTTCTGCCCAAAGACGAGAAATTGCAGGATGTAGTTTTAAGTATTCTTATTGAAGAAATTGAAAAAGAAGGATTAAACTTGATGCACTTAAGAAAGGTGCCGGTTAATTCATCAATTTTAGGAGCTGACGCCCATTCCACAGAGCCAGACGTAAGACAGCTATTTATAACAGGGTGTACCGACCAGGCACTTCTGGAGAAAAAATTATACCTGGTACGCAAACGCGTTGAGAAAAAAATACAACAGACAGAGGCAGTAATTAAACAAGACTTCTACATTGTATCACTGTCTACACGTAGCATAATATATAAAGGTATGTTGTCTTCTATGCAACTACGCCACTATTTTCCTGATTTAACCAATAATTACTTCACTAGCGGTCTTGCATTGGTGCATTCCCGTTTTAGTACAAATACATTTCCCACATGGAGTCTGGCTCAACCGTTCCGATTATTAGCTCATAACGGTGAAATCAACACTGTTCGGGGTAACCGTGGATGGATGGAAGCTCGTGAAAGCGTTTTAAACTCCCCTTCCTTGGGAAATATTGAAGACATTTGTCCGATTATCCAACCGGGCATGAGTGATAGCGCGTCTTTAGATAATGTATTGGAATTTCTTGTTGCATCGGGTATGAGTTTACCTCATGCCATGGCTATGTTGGTTCCCGAAAGCTTTAATGAGAAGAATCCAATATCTGAAGATCTGAAAGCTTTCTATGAATATCATAGTATTTTAATGGAACCATGGGATGGCCCTGCAGCCCTCCTCTTTTCTGATGGTCGTTATGCCGGGGGAATGCTTGACCGTAACGGTTTGCGTCCGGCTCGCTACCTGATTACCAAAGATGACATGATGGTAGTTGCTTCGGAAGTAGGCGTTATGGATTTTGAAGCAAACCAAATTAAAGAAAAAGGTCGTCTTCAACCAGGAAAGATTCTTCTTGTTGACACGGAGAAAGGTGAAATATATTACGACGGAGAGCTTAAAAAGCAACTCGCAGAAGCAAAACCATATCGTACGTGGCTTGCCAACAACCGGGTTGAACTTGATGAATTGAAATCCGGGAGAAAGATTGAGCATAAAGTAGCAAACTATGATAGGTTGCTTCGTGCTTTCAATTATTCCCGTGAAGATATTGAGAAAATTATCATCCCGATGTCTTCGACAGGTGCAGAACCTATTTCATCTATGGGTAATGATACTCCGCTTGCCGTATTATCATCCAAACCTCAGATTCTTTACAACTATTTCCGTCAGCAGTTTGCCCAGGTAACAAATCCACCTATCGATCCGATCCGTGAAGAACTTGTTATGAGCCTTGTGGAATATATCGGTGCAGTAGGAAACAACATCTTGGTTCCTGATGAAATGCACTGCAAAATGGTTAAGCTGAATTATCCGATTTTGAGTAACACTCAGCTTGATATTCTATGCAATATCCGTTACAAGGGTTTCAACTCCTTGAAGCTGCCTATGCTTTATGAGGTTGCCAAAGGGAAAGAAGGATTGCGTGAAGCTATTGCCCATCTTTGTAAACTAGCTGAGCAATCTGTCACAGAAGGAGTAAATTACATCATTTTGTCTGACAAAAATGTAGATACCAAGTTTGCACCAATTCCTTCATTGCTTGCTCTTTCTGCCATTCACCACCATTTAGTGTCTGTACATAAGCGCGTTCAGACTGCGCTTATTGTTGAAACAGGTGAAATGCGCGAAGTAATGCATGCCGCTTTGTTGCTTGGTTATGGAGCAAGTGCTATTAATCCATACATGGCCTTTGCTGTACTTGATGATTTGGTGAAGAAACAGGAAATTCAGCTAAATTACGAGACAGCCGAGAAAAACTATATCAAGTCCATCTGCAAAGGATTATTCAAAGTCATGAGTAAGATGGGTATTTCAACCATTCGCAGTTACCGCGGAGCCAAGTTGTTTGAAGCCGTTGGTTTATCCGAAGACTTAAGTCGCGCCTATTTCGGGGGAACTACGACTGCCATCGGTGGAATCGGTCTTGATGAAATTGCCGAAGATTCAGCTGCGCTTCATCACGAAGCATTTGGCAACGACATAGACGATATTTTACCTAATAAGGGAATTTACAGTTACCGTAAGGACGGAGAACAGCATGCCTGGAATCCGGAAACTATTTCTACCCTCCAACTGGCAACCCGCCTGGGTAGTTATAAGAAATTTAAAGAGTACTCAAAGATAGTCGACGAAAAGGAAGAGCCAATCTTTGTGCGTGACTTTCTGGAATTTAAACGCAACCCGATATCCATCGACAAAGTGGAACCAGCCGAAAACATTATGAAACGGTTTGTTACGGGAGCAATGAGTTATGGGTCTATCAGCAGAGAAGCTCATGAAACGATGGCGATGGCCATGAATAAAATTAAAGGACGCAGCAATACGGGTGAAGGTGGTGAAGATGCAGCCAGATTTACGCCTCTGGAGAACGGGTTATCCCTTCGTTCTGCTATCAAGCAGGTGGCTTCAGGTCGTTTTGGTGTAACAACCGAATACCTTGTTAATGCCGATGAAATCCAGATTAAGATTGCGCAGGGTGCAAAGCCCGGCGAAGGAGGTCAGCTTCCGGGTTACAAAGTGGACGATGTCATTGCCCGCACCCGTCACTCGATACCAGGCATCTCGCTTATATCGCCTCCTCCTCATCATGATATTTACTCTATCGAGGATTTGGCTCAACTTATTTTCGATTTAAAAAACGTAAATCCTAAAGCTGAAATCAGTGTAAAGCTTGTTTCTGAAAGTGGTGTAGGAACTATTGCAGCAGGTGTAGCAAAAGCAAAAGCAGATAGAATTGTTATATCCGGAGCAGAAGGGGGTACAGGTGCCAGTCCAGCAAGTTCTATCCGCTACGCCGGATTACCTCCCGAAATAGGATTGAGCGAAACACAGCAGACACTGGTAATAAATAGTCTTCGTGGTCAGGTAACACTACAAACCGACGGACAGATAAAAACAGGTCGCGACATCGTTATGATGGCGATGCTTGGCGCGGAAGAATATGGTTTTGCCACTTCTGCCCTGATTGTTCTTGGTTGCGTAATGATGCGCAAATGCCATATGAATACCTGCCCTGTTGGTGTAGCTACGCAGGATGAAGAACTTCGTAAACGATTCCACGGTAAGCACGAGTATTTAGTTAACTTCTTCAATTATCTGGCAGAAGAAGTTCGCGAACACCTGGCAGAAATGGGATTTACCAAGCTGGATGACATTATTGGTCGTACGGATTTGATTGTTCGCAGAACCTCATATACAAATAAGAAATTTGAAACTCTCAATTTCTCACGATTGCTTCATATGCCTGAACAGGCTTCAACAACAGCCATTCACCATGTTGCCAAACAGGATCACAACATTGAATCTGTAAAAGACAGGGAAATAATTATCCAGGCTTCCCCAGCTATCCAGGCACTTAAAGAGGTATCATTGGATTATACCATTGCAAATACAGACAGAAGTGTCGGAGCAATGCTTTCGGGAGTAATTGCTTCAAAATATGGTAATGACGGACTTCCTGATGATACGTTGAATATCAAGTTCAAGGGTTCGGCAGGTCAGAGTTTCGGAGCATTCCTTTCTCACGGGGTTCACTTCAAGCTTGAAGGCGAAGCGAATGATTATCTGGGAAAAGGATTAAGCGGCGGTAGAATTTCTGTTATGCCTCCAATCCGTTCCACGTTTATTGCAGAAGAAAATACAATTGCCGGAAACACGTTGCTTTATGGAGCAACTTCTGGTCAGGTATTTATCAATGGCCGCGTGGGCGAACGTTTCTGTGTAAGAAACTCTGGAGCAACGGCTGTTGTTGAAGGAGTTGGCGACCACTGCTGCGAGTATATGACAGGTGGACGTGTGGTAGTTCTTGGTAGTACAGGTCGTAACTTCGCTGCCGGTATGAGTGGAGGTGTTGCTTATGTATGGAACAAGAATAATGATTTCGACTACTTCTGTAACATGGAAATGGTAGAACTTTCTTTAATTGAAGAAAACAGTTACCGGAAGGAATTACACGAGTTAATCCGCATGCATTATTATTATACAGGAAGTAAGCTGGCAAAAACCATGCTTGATTCATGGAACAAATATGTGGATCAGTTTATTCAGATTGTACCGATCGAATATAAAAAGGTACTTCAGGAAGAACAGATGAAGAAACTGCAACAAAAAATTGCAGACATGCAAAGGGACTATTAATCCGTCCGCGAAATTATTTACTAACGATTAAAAGAACAAAACAATGGGAAATCCAAAAGCATTTCTTACAATAAATAGAAAAGAGGCAGGTTACAGACCTGTACACGACCGGGTAAACGATTTTGGAGAAGTGGAACAAACGTTAAACACAAGCGACCGGATGAAACAGGCATCCAGGTGTATGGATTGTGGAGTTCCATTCTGCCACTGGGCTTGTCCCCTGGGTAATAAACAACCCGAATGGCAACATTTAGTTTACATGGGTAAATGGAAAGAGGCTTATCAGGTTCTTGAATCCACTTGTGATTTTCCTGAATTTACAGGAAGAATTTGTCCTGCTCCATGCGAAAAGAGCTGTGTCCTTAAACTAAGTGCGGACGAGCCTGTTACTATCCGTGAAAACGAAGTATCCATTGCAGAGAGAGCCTTTCTTGAAGGTTATATAAAGGTTCATCACCCGGAACGTAATGGTAAAAAAGTTGCCGTAATAGGATCGGGACCTGCCGGTCTGACTGCTGCCAATCGTTTAAACCGCAAAGGATATTTGGTTACTGTTTTTGAAAAGAATGAAATGGCTGGGGGGTTGCTTCGCTATGGAATTCCAAACTTCAAGCTTGCCAAAAATATTGTAGAACGCCGTGTAAATCTGATGAGAGAAGAGGGTGTTATATTCAAGACCGGTACACAAATAGACAAACTTCCTGAGGGATTTGATGCCTATTGTATTGCTATCGGTGCAGAAGTTCCCCGCGATCTTCCAATCGAAGGTCGTAACCTTAAAGGCATTCATTTTGCAATGGACTACCTTTCACAGCAGAACCGTTTACTCGAAGGCATTGAGGTTGCTTCAGGTAAATTAATCAATGCTAAAGGCAAAAAAGTCTTGGTAATTGGGGGTGGAGACACCGGGTCTGACTGCGTTGGAACCGCCAATCGCCAGAAGGCAAGCAAGGTTACTCAAATTGAAATTCTGGAAAAACCTCCCGTAGGTTATAACCCGGCTACACCTTGGCCAACGATGTATCCGCAAGTACTTAAAACTTCTAGTTCGCACGAAGAAGGATGCGAACGCAGATGGAGTCTTACAAGCTGTCGTTTTATAGGCGACAAGGGGATTCTAAAGGGTGTTGAAGTAGAAGAGGTTACCTGGGAAACGGGAGAAGATGGTCGTATGCAAATGCAATTAACTGGTAAAAAAGAAATCATCGAAGCTGATTTGGTGTTTCTTGCGATGGGATTTGTACATCCGGTGCAGGAAGGACTTATCAAATCATCCAAGCTGACTATTGACAATCGTAAAAATATAACAATAGATAAGTCTTTCAAAAGCAGCGTATCCAATGTGTTCGCGTGCGGAGACGCTACCACCGGAGCAAGTCTTGTGGTTAAGGCGATGGCTGCCGGTCGTGATACGGCCAAGGCTATAGACTCGTACTTGTCGTCGATAACCTTATAAAGTATATAGTATGTGTGGTATAGTAGCAATATTCAATATTGATTCTCAGACAGAGGCCTTACGTAAGCAAGCTCTGAAAATGTCAAAACGTATTCGTCACCGGGGACCTGACTGGTCGGGAATTTATGCCGAAAAGCATGCAATTCTTGCTCATGAAAGACTCTCCATTGTAGATCCTCAATCTGGAGGTCAACCGCTTAAAAGTAAAGATGGTAATCTTATACTTTGTGTTAACGGTGAAATCTATAATCACCGTGAGATCAGAGCGGAACTAAAAGATGAATATGAATTTCAGACGGGTTCTGACTGCGAAGTGATTCTTGCTCTATATCAGAAAAAAGGAATCGAATTTCTGGAAGATCTAAATGGTATATTTGCTTTTGCATTGTATGATGCAGTGCAAGACACATTCTTAATCGCCAGAGATCCGATTGGAGTAATCCCTCTTTATATGGGTTATGATGATCAGGGACATCTTATGGTTGCTTCTGAACTAAAAGCTTTAGAAGGAGTATGCGCTCATTACGAACCATTTCTTCCAGGTCATTATTACTACAGTAAAGACCCTGAGCCAGTTCGCTGGTACACGAGAGACTGGATGGAGTATGATGCTGTAAAAGACAATGAAGCTGATGTGAATGAATTACATGATGCCATGGAAGCAGCTGTTCAAAGGCAACTAATGAGCGATGTTCCCTACGGCGTACTTCTTTCAGGTGGATTAGATTCGTCCATTATATCCGCTGTCGCAAAAAAATATGCGGCAAAACGCATCGAAACAGATAATACTTCCGATGCCTGGTGGCCTCAGCTACATTCGTTTGCTGTTGGTTTAAAAGGAGCTCCAGACTTATCTGCGGCAAAAAAAGTGGCTGATCATATTGGGACAGTTCATCATGAAATAAATTATACGGTACAGGAAGGGTTGGATGCAATCCGCGATGTTATCTATTACATAGAAACCTATGATGTAACAACTGTCAGGGCTTCAACTCCGATGTACTTGCTTGCCCGGGTCATTAAATCCATGGGGATCAAAATGGTACTTTCAGGGGAAGGCGCAGACGAAATATTCGGAGGTTATCTATACTTTCATAAAGCTCCAAATGCATCTGCTTTTCATGAGGAAACAATTCGAAAACTAAGTAAACTATATCTGTATGATTGTCTTCGGGCAAATAAATCACTTTGTGCCTGGGGTGTTGAAGGTCGCGTTCCTTTTCTTGACAAAGAATTCCTGGATGTGGCCATGCGAATAAATCCGGTGGCCAAAATGGCTCCTGGAAAAGTAATAGAAAAGAAAATTCTTCGTGAAGCGTTTTCGGATATGTTACCTCCGGAGATTGCATGGCGACAAAAAGAACAGTTTTCTGATGGTGTAGGTTACAATTGGATAGATTCACTAAAAATGATTACATCAGAAGCAGTATCCGATCAGGCAATGGCTCGTGCTGCAAAAAGATTTCCTATCAATACGCCTCAGAACAAGGAAGAGTATTACTATCGGACAATATTCGAGGAACATTTTCCGTCATCTTCTGCGGCCAAGTCAGTGCCATCTGTACCATCAGTTGCATGCAGTACTGCCGAAGCATTAGCCTGGGATTCAACATTTAGCAACATGAACGATCCCTCCGGGCGTGCCGTTAAGGGTGTCCATACCGATTCATATTAAGAAATTCTCTGCTTATAGTACGACCGGATTTGATTTGATACTGTTATATTATCACAGTACAATTCAAGTCCGGTTCTTTTTATTTAAAACTAAATAAATGAGAACACACAGAAAAACAAAAAATATCAATATGAAAGACAATCACCCATCATTCTTACAATACGAAAGATTCAGAATATCAATCCAAACAATACGAAAGATTTACAATATATTTTACACTAAATACTCAAATATTATTGCATATATACCAAAACGATGTATATTTGCGATATAAATAAACAAAAAGAAAGCATTATTTAAACTAACGCAATAAAATGACAAACCGAATTAAGTTCACAAAAATGCATGGAGCGGGAAACGATTATATCTACGTTAATACAATGATGTATACCATAGAAGATCCCGAGAATTTCGCTAAAAAGTGGAGTTGTTACCGCACAGGCATTGGTTCGGATGGTTTGGTAATGATTGGTGCATCTTCAGTTGCTGATTTTAGCATGCGAATTTTTAACGCAGATGGCTCTGAAGCAATGATGTGTGGTAACGCCAGTCGTTGCATTGGAAAATATGTATACGAAAAGGGGCTTACAAATAAAAACGTAGTTACACTCGAAACCCTTTCTGGAATTAAAGAGCTTCACCTCACAGTTAAAGACGACGTTGTTACTGAGATTACTGTTGATATGGGTAATCCAAAACTCGAAGAGGTTATCTTTTCAGATGGAACAAAAGACATACTTGTGTCGCAGCATGTATCAGCTGGAGGTTACACTTTTGCTGGCACAGCAATTTCAATGGGAAATCCTCATTTAGTCATATTCGTAGACAAAATAGATGAAATAGATCTTGCAAAAATTGGGCCTTTGTTTGAACATCATCCCTATTTTCCACAACGAGTGAATGTTGAATTTGTACAGGTTTTAAGTCGAAATGAAGTTAGAATGCGCGTATGGGAAAGAGGGTCCGGAATTACATCTGCTTGCGGAACCGGTGCTTGCGCAACAGCTACTGCGGCAGTTATCAATCATAAAACAGACCGCGAAGTTAAAGTTATTATGGATGGCGGTCCGTTAACAATCAAATGGGATTCAGCAACACAAAAAATATTTATGACGGGAGATGCCGTTATAGTTTTCGAAGGAGAATTAAGCCTTTAAAAGTAAAGCAAAACACAACAACAACAAAAATTAGAGAAGTATGGCACTTATTAATGAAAATTTTCTGAAGTTACCGGGTAATTATCTTTTTTCGGATATAGCGAAAAAGGTAAATACTTACAAGGTAACCCATCCGAAAGAAAAAATAATACGCTTGGGTATCGGTGACGTAACCCAACCGTTGGCACCCGCCATCATTGAAGCTATGCATAAAGCCGTTGATGAAATGGCCGTACAGGAAACATTCAGAGGATATGGTCCAGAACAAGGATATTCATTTTTGATCGAGACCATTATTAAAAATGATTATGCCAGCAGAGGAATCACGCTGGATGCGAATGAAATATTTATTAGTGACGGAGCAAAAAGTGACACCGGAAATATTGGCGACATACTACGTCACGATAACAGCGTAGGTGTTACTGACCCGGTTTACCCTGTCTACATAGATTCAAATGTGATGAGTGGCCGGGCAGGAAACATAGAATCAGGAGGAAAATGGAGTAACGTTGTTTATATTCCTTGTCTGGCTGAGAACGATTTTATTCCTGAATTGCCATCCAGGAGAGTAGACATACTTTATCTCTGCTACCCGAACAACCCTACGGGTACAACACTGACTAAAGATGAACTCAAAAGATGGGTGAATTATGCATTGGCAAACGATACACTTATATTATTTGATGCAGCCTATGAAGCCTATATTCAGGATCCGGATATTCCCCACTCTATTTATGAGATTAAGGGAGCAAAAAAAGTCGCCATTGAGTTCAGAAGTTTTTCAAAAACAGCAGGTTTTACCGGGATGCGTTGTGGATATACGGTAGTACCAAAAGAATTAAATGGATTTACGCTTGAAGGAGAACGTGTTCAGCTTAACAAGCTATGGAATCGTCGCCAGTGTACCAAATTTAATGGTACAAATTACATTACCCAACGGGCTGCAGAAGCTGTATACTCACCTGAAGGGAAAGAACAGGTAAAGGAAATTATAAATTACTATATGACCAATGCCCGCATTATGAAAGAAGGACTCCAGCAGTGCGGTCTCAAAGTATTTGGTGGTGACAACGCCCCTTATCTTTGGATTAAGACTCCTAACGGACTAAGTTCCTGGAAGTTTTTTGAAAAAATGCTTTACGAAGTAAGTATAGTTGGTACTCCTGGCGTTGGATTTGGTCCAAGCGGTGAAGGTTACCTTCGACTCACAGCTTTCGGAGACAGGGATAATACCCTGGAAGCCATGGCCCGGCTTAAAAAATGGCTAATATAATTTGAATGAGAAGCGCGCTCTACAGATAGTTATTAGTTTTAAATTAAAAAAGTAAACAAGATGAAAGTATTTACTTTAAATCAATTCTTGACAATGGTTACGGCAACTTTATTGACAACTTCAGGTTATGCTCAGAATGAGAGCAAATTTGAACTCACACCTGCCGCCGATTTGGTCAGTAGCTATGTATGGAGAGGCGTTTATCAAACAAGTGCATCCGTTCAACCTAGTCTGAAGGCATCTTATGCCGGATTATCATTAACAGCCTGGGGATCTACGGATTTCAATACCACAGCCAAAGAGTTTGATCTCACACTGGGGTATACAACGGGAGGACTTACACTGGCAGCCACCGATTACTGGTGGGCCGGAGAAGGAAACCGTTACGGAAATTATTCAGCTTATCACTTTTTTGAAGGAACAATCGGTTACAATTTTGGTGAAAGTCTGCCCCTCTACATTAACTGGAATACCATTTTCGGAATGGACGGTGATAAAAATGCAGACGGTAATCAGCAATACTCTACTTTCGTGGAGGCCGGATATGGATTTAAAGTATCCGATGTAGATGTAACCGCATCAATAGGCGTATCTCCCTGGACTGGCATGTATCACCGTGAAGGAACTGATGGCTTTGCCCTATCTACGGTATCAGTAAAAGCAAGTAAAAGCATAAAGTTTACAGATAGCTTTTCTCTTCCGGTATTTGCCCAGGCTATTGTAGCTCCAAACCGCGACAATGTATTTTTAGTGTTTGGACTCAGTTTATAATACGCATTAAGGTTATCTAAAATAAATAAAGGAATGTATAGGAGGTTAGCCGTGTTTATTGATTTTATAGAATGTTATGCCGCAACCAGCCTGGCGGTTAACCTCTCTATACTCCCTTTATCAAAAAGAACAAAGTAAAAAGAAAAGGTATGAAAAAGATTGAAGCAATTATCCGTAAAACAAAATTCGAAGATGTTAAAGAAGC
>JAGPJL010000148.1 GCA_018054455.1 Parabacteroides sp. | reverse complement strand
TAAACCTATTAAAAGAGGAAAAAAACAATGCAAAACTGACTATTTACAAACACCATGAAGCCATAGGATTGGTAATCGCTGCCTGTTCCAAATTCCAATGTTTTGGGTTATCTTCCTCAAAATCAATAGCTAAGAAATGTGCCGATTTCTTCATGAATTCCAAGGGTGAAAAAAAATTAAAGCGACTTTTGGACAACATATCGGACGAGTGTGCTAAAGATCTTTTAGAGGCTGTAGATGAGATACTTAAGCTACATAAAATTAAGCTCTGAATAACTACTCAAAAACAAAACATTAACACACATTAACATTGCGAAAGGAATTTTATTGGTCCAATGTTTTGGGTTATAAATATGAATATCAATAATTTACAAAAATACCCAAACCCATCTTTTTTTTCAAGGCCAAATAAATCCAATATACCTTTGCAGCAGTGAATTTTGCAAATGAGCGTTTGTAAATTTTGACAACGAAAAGAGCACAACCGGTTCCCGAAACGGAACCGGTTAACCACAAAGCCCGGCCGGAGGGCAAAACAAATCCGGAAAGACAATAGCGATTGTCTGAAGCATTCTTAGTAATGGAAAGTCTTTGAATTCCGGTTTTTTTTAAAAGAGTATTTGAATATGCATAATATATTTAAGAAGCTTAGGACATAGGATAGGACATTTCGAAGTCAAAACCCCCATCAATACAGGGAAGTAGACGACATTAGGATAGGACATTTAATTACAGCGTTAATAATTAGCTTAAAAATCGATACGATGAACAAATTTTTTGCCATGGAGAATTTACTGAAAAGCGGGTTTTACAACATACCCCGGGTAATCGTGGATAACGAGCAGAGCAGCTGTAAAAAGACAGCCCTCAGAGCAAGGATACTCAGTTACTTCTACCAAAAAGTCTACTTTGCCAAAGGCGATGTAGTGCTGGACGGACGGCTCTACACCTGCTTTAGGGGAGAGCTGATTGTTAACCAGGAAGAACTGGCAGCCTTTTTTAAAACTGAACGCAGACAGTGGAACCGAATTATGGCAGAGTTTACAAGCGAAAACATAATCCGTGTCGAACGGTTGAGAGGCGGATCCCGTATCAGTCTGGTAGCTTACGACTGCATTGTGGGTAAGAAAAGTGCCCAGTACAAGCAGGCCAACGGAAGCGATAAAGCAGCAGAAGAGGCAGCCCCCAAAGCCAAGAAGCCGAAACTGGGTGTGATGGTAGAGAACTACTACCCCGAGCACCACGTAAAGGGTTGCGATATTCCCCCGCTTGAGATTGATTTGGAGAAATTACGGGCCCTTAAAAAAAGGGGTGAAGAGAGGTAGAAAGCAAACAAAAAACCATCTTCCGATGGATACGCTGCAGGTTGAATATCGGAAGGTAAATGTAAATAAAACAAAAACTGGAAAACACGAAAAGCAGGTAGGCGCGACCAGGCAATTCGTTAACACCAAATTTAAAAAATCTAGTAATGAAAAATTCTGAAATAGGATTCAAAAACGAATTAAGTTTCGTATGTGCTCTCCTTACGGGAGTAGCCGAAAGCAGTCAAGTTTACCCACGCATCACGGCAGAAATGCTTACCAGCCGTGAACTGGCTTTAATCTACAAAGGGATTATCGAGCTTTTCAATAAGGGAAAAGCCATGGACTATACCCTGGTGGAACACGAGATGCGGGTACTGGACCACGAACTGTATGCCGAGATGAACGGACTAAATTACGTGGGCGACGGATTATTGTCCGTAGTGGACGATGTGCATATTACCACCTATGCCGACATCATTGTGGAAGAGTACCAGCGTAACAGCCTCCGTCTGCTGGCCATGGAGATATCCGGCAAGTGCGGCAGCAGGGACATCCCGGTAGAGCAAATCCTACAGTTGGCAAACACCAAGCTGGAAGAGATTGCCGGCATGGGCGTTAACAGCACCAGCACCCGCCAGATCAGTGAAATTGGTCAGGAGGTGGTTGCCCGCCACACCCGTCTGTTGGAAAACGGCGGTACCTCGGTGGGCTACTCCACCGGCCTTAAAGGCATGGATAACATTATGGGCGGTTTTATGAGGGGTGAAGTTGCTATTGCCTCTGCCCTAACCTCCCACGGCAAGACAGCCCTCTCGCTTCACATGGCGGTACAGATTGCCCTTCAAAACATACCTGTCTATATTATTTCTCTGGAGATGAGCATGGAACAGCTTTACGGACGTATCCTCATGTCGCTCTCGAATGTGTCGCCGGAGAACCTGCGTATGCACGGACTTACCGAAACAGAAATTGCTGTAGCCAAAAGTCTGAACGAAACAACGCTGCGTGAACTGCCCATCTACATCGACTACATCCCATCGGCAAGACCCGAAGATATCCGTGCCAAGGTGAAGCTGGCACGTAAGCGCAAGCAATGCGACTTCTTGATTCTGGACTATATCAACCAGTTGGATTTGGGAAATGCCCACGGCGAGAACCTGGCTACATCACTGGGACATGCCATGAAACGCATCAAGGATCTGGCAGTGGAAGAGAATATTCCGGCACTCGTGATAGCACAGATGAACCGCGAGATTGAGAAGCGTAACGACAACTATAAGCACAAGCTGAGCGACCTGCGCGACTCCGGGGTACTGGAGCAGGCGGCGGACGTGGTGTACTTTATCAACCGCCCCGAACTGCAGGGCAATGGCAAAGGCGATGACGGCGAATCCTTGGTGGGCATTGGCAACATCAACATCCTGAAGAACCGTAACGGAGCCACCGGAACCACAAAATTCCGCTATAATAACCACATGACCCGCATCTCCGACTATTGAGAATCATGAACGACAACAGCAAAGAAGAGATAGCGAAGCTGAAGGAGGCCGTAAACATCGAAGATGTGATAGGTACCTATGTAGAACTGGAGTACAAATTAGGAGGTAAGTGTTTAGGATTATGCCCTTTCCACGACGACTCCACCCCCTCCATGCACGTACATACCGGAAAGCAGATCTTTAAATGTTTTGCCTGCAACGAAGGCGGTGATGTAATCGCCTTTATCAGCAAAATAAAATCGTGCACCTTTGCCGAGGCTGTTAATCTGTTGCGCCAGGAATGGTGCAACGGATCAACCCCTCCGCCACAACACATTGCAGGAAGGGAAAAAGCCAGGGCACAGAAGCCCGCCGCTACACCGGCGCAGCTTGCCGCCATGGAAGCCGAAAACCTAAAGTTCATGCGGTCGATGTATGGGTTTCACCCTCCCCTGGCTACATTGGGAGATTTAATGAAAGCAGGTTATACTGGATCAATAGTTAATACCGGATTGGTAAACGATACCGAAGTGAACAGCCATTATAAGCCGGAATACTATAGCTGGATGGAAGGAGGCAAATACCACCCCGACTGCGACGGCATTACCCAGACCTATGTGGATTACGAAGTAAGCATGGCAAAAAGTACGGTGCCCAGCGCGTTCAAAGCCATGAGGGGACGGATTGTATTCCCCATCCGCGACGAAAACAACCGGCTGGTTGCCTTTGCAGGACGAACCACCCAGACCATTACGGACGAAAACAGGAGTTACACCCCTAAATACGTAAACAGCCAAACAAGCGACTTGTACAACAAAAGCCGCACCCTGTACGGTTTGCATCTGGCAGGGGAGCCCATACGGACAGAGACCTTTGCCTTCCTGACCGAAGGCTACAAAGACACCCTGGCCATGGTGGCAGCAGGCTTTAAGAACACCGTTGCCCAGTGCGGCGCCGCCTTTACCGACGACCAGGCCGAACTGCTGAAGCGTTACACCAAACGCGTAGCCGTATTGATGGATGCCGATGACCGCGGTCGCGAGATAGCAGCCGCAGCCATCGCCGTACTCCATCGCCACGGCATGCAGACCAGCGAACTACTTCTCCCACCCGGCGAAGATCCCGATTCCCTCTTCCGCCGCATAGGAAAACACGCCTTCCGCACCATCGTTGCAGAATCCCAACTTACCGGACACTTGCAAGCACTTAAGGAAAGCACCGGAATGGATCTGGCAAGTTTTGCATCTCATACCCGATCAAGTTTGAATGGAGATTCTACGAACAATGGTCATCATTATCTGGAGGCAGACGGTTTAGATATAAATGGAACGGAAAGACAATCAGGAAACGGCAGTGACGCTGTATTGCAAAGCGATCGTCCCCGGCTGATGGCCCGGGAGCAGGAACTGCAACACCAAATGCAAAAGCTAGGCAGTAAACGTTTTCTTTTCGGACAGGGACCCGAGCGAATGCAAATCAACACCGAGTTGATGAAACTCCGCTCCCAACTCTCCGAAGTGAGCAAGCAACTAAACCGGCCCGTAGTCTGGTATAAATAAAAGAAAACCATCATCCTGTATTGCACTTAATACAGGATGATGGTTCTTCTAACGCTGTTTACTTTTTAAAGTTTGCCACCTATACCCTTAAACTTCTCTATAAATGACATCAACTTTTGAAAAACGCTCTGTTTCTTAGTCAGATATTGCGGGTTCAGAGGACTCATTTTAGGTAATATAGCATTGAGCTCTGTACCGTTCTCGCTGGCAAATTCGCGCTTTAAAGAAACAGTTATATAGCGCTTAGCTTCTTCTTCATTTAAATTCTCTTCTTTAATCAATGCTGATGCCTCAATCTTCTGTTTGTTTTGTGCGTATTCGAAGAATGAAGCTATAATGCTTGCTTTATCTTGAATGGTATCGAGGTCTGTTTCATTAATAAAATCAACAACCAGGCTCTCTTTTGCCCTATTACCAATACTCGCACGAATAACCCTACGAATTTCGTCTATTAACGAGGCTTTGTCTTTATTCTTTTTGTGGTGCTCAAAAATCAATTCGAGAATGTAATCAAGGTTTATTTCCTGAGATTTTAGCAAGTCTATTTCAAAAACTACATCATCCCAGTCAATATCTGATTTTTCTGATTCTTTACCAGCTTTCTCACGTCTTAGCCAGTCACGAATATCATTATAAGTAGATCGATAATCTTGGATGGTACGATCAGGTATTACTTCCAGTTTTTGCATTGCAGCTATATCCTCATCTGACACAAAATGAGCCACTTTAAATGCTTCAATGGATGTAGGATCGTTTTTATCTATTTCTTGAAGAGCCTTAAGTTTGATAAATTCATCGTAGTTCTGTAATACATTTTCTACACGTAAGTATTCTCCAAATAATTTTGTAAATTCCTTCTTGTCTTTCTCTGTAACTATTTCATCTGGGTTTGGAAATTTTTCATTTAATTCTTTCACTACCTCTATATAACCTCTACGGGCTTCTCCGGTAACAATATCCGTAAATCCTTCTAAATATTCATTGTAACTCTTTTCAAGTAATACATTTTTTGTATTACTATCCCCGAATAGTGTAATAGCATCAATAGTAGCCATTTCCAAATTCCTGAAAGTAACAATGTTTCCAAAAGTTTTGGTTGCATCATAAATTCGGTTTGTGCGCGAAAAGGCTTGCATTAAACCATGATAACGCAAGTTCTTATCTACAAATAAAGTATTGAGAGTAGGTGCATCAAATCCGGTAAGGAACATGCCCACAACAATTAAAAGATCTACTTCTTTGTTCTTTACCCGTTTGGCAAGGTCGCGATAGTAGTTCTGAAATTCTTTACTATCAACACCATAACTGGTTTTGAACATGGCGTTATAGTCATTGATGGCCTTCGTTAAAAACTCTTTGGCACTGCTATCCATAGCAGACGGCTCGAAGGTTTCGTCAACTATATCACCTATGGCATTCTGCTCTTCATTGGCCGCAAAAGAGAAGATTGTTGCTATTTTTAGTGGTGTTTCATTCTCTTTTTGCAAACGGTTTAATTCCTCGTAATAACATTTTGCAGCATCAACACTATTTACCGCAAACATAGCATTAAACCCTTTGTTAGTTCCCTGACTCCGATGGGTTTTTACCTTGAAGTTATTTAAAATATATTGAGAAATTTCTCTTATACGAGCAGGATGAAGTAATGCTGTTTGGTTTTCTGCAGCACTTAACTTTTTCTCATCTTGTTCTGACTCTATACTCTTAAATCGAGGTCGGACATTGTTGTAATCAACTTTAAATTTCAACACTTTCTCATCTCTGATTGCATCAGTAATGACGTACGAGTGCAATTCACTTCCAAATACACTGGCTGTTGTTTCTGCACCTAAAGCATTTTGTGGAAATATAGGTGTTCCAGTAAACCCGAATTGATAAAACCTTTTAAATTTTTTCTTTAGATTCTTTTGAGCCTCGCCAAACTGAGATCGATGCGCTTCGTCAAAAATGAAGACTACTTGCTTTTGATAAATAGGCAGATTACTTTCATTTTTCATTAAGTTATTCAGTTTCTGAATAGTTGTGACTATAATCTTATTATCATCTTTATCAATATTTCTTTTTAACCCAGCTGTGCTTTCTGATCCATTAACACTATCCGGCGAGAATCGTTGATA
>JAGPJL010000147.1 GCA_018054455.1 Parabacteroides sp. | reverse complement strand
TTTTCGGAGGCTGTCATCCAGTGAACACTATTTAGTAAAGCGGGTTAGTGCTTTTTTATCTTAGTATGCGTGATTACGTTTCGTTTATGTTTTCAATTGAAAGACGCAAAGATAATAAAGGGACTGATAAAAAAAACTATAGCCTCAACTTTAATTGGTCGAGGCTACTGTTTTATTTTCTGGAATTGGGCAATTTTATTCCCATTCTATAGTAGCGGGAGGCTTCGAGCTTATGTCGTACACTACGCGGTTTACACCTTTTACCTTGTTGATGATTTCGTTGGAAACCTTGGCAAGGAATTCGTAAGGAAGCTGAGCCCAGTCGGCCGTCATGGCATCTGTCGAAGTTACCGCACGTAAAGCGATTGTGTACTCGTAAGTACGTTCGTCGCCCATAACACCTACCGAACGAACCGGAAGCAGGATAGATCCGGCCTGCCAGATCTGATCGTACAATCCCCATTCGCGCATCAATGAAATGTAGATATCGTCTGCATTCTGAAGGATCTCAACCTTTTCGGGTGTGATATCGCCCAGGATACGGATACCAAGGCCCGGACCCGGGAATGGGTGGCGCTTGATAAGGTTTGGCATCATGCCAAGTTCGTTACCCACACGGCGAACTTCGTCTTTGAACAAAAGGCGAAGCGGTTCTACAAGCTTCAGCTTCATGGTGTCGGGCAGTCCACCTACGTTATGGTGACTCTTTATTACCGTTCCTGTAATAGAAAGAGATTCGATTACGTCGGGATAAATAGTTCCTTGTCCCAGCCATTTAATACCGGTAAGTTTCTTTGCTTCCTGATCAAAAACATCAATAAAGCCTTTACCTATTATCTTACGCTTTTTCTCAGGATCTTTAACACCCTTCAGTTCGGCGTAGAATTTATCTTTTGCGTTTACACCAATAACATTCAGTCCAAGGTGTTCGTAATTATCCATTACCTTCTCGAACTCGTTTTTGCGAAGCAAACCGTGGTCAACGAAAATACAGGTAAGGTTTTTTCCAATCGCCTTGTTAAGCAATACGGCTGTAACCGACGAGTCTACACCGCCAGACAATGCCAGAATTACTTTATCGTCGCCAAGTTGCTGTTTTAGTTCGGCAACAGTCGATTCGATGAATGAAGCAGGCGTCCAATCTTTAGCACAACCACAAATGTTCAGGAAGTTGTCCAGAAGTTTTGTTCCATCGGTTGTATGGAATACTTCGGGATGGAACTGAACACCCCAGGTCTGTTCGTCCTCTATTTTGAATGCAGCAGCCGGAACATCGGAAGTGCTTGCTATAATATTGAATGAAGTGGGTAAAACCGTGATGGTATCTCCGTGCGACATCCATACCTGCGAACCGGCATCGATTCCCTTTAATAAAGGATCGCTGTTGTTAATCGAGCCAAGATTTGCTCTTCCGTATTCACGAGAGTCGCCCGATTCTACTTTTCCGCCCGATGTATATGCCAGGAACTGCGCTCCATAGCAAATTCCAAGTACCGGGTATTTTCCCCTGATTTCAGACAGATCTGCCTTGAATGCAGATTCGTCGTTCACCGAATAAGGACTGCCTGAAAGAATTACACCCTTTACATCGTGGGCATCTTTCGGAAATCTGTTGTAGGGAACAATCTCACAATACATATTTAACTCTCTGAGTCTTCTACCAATCAGCTGAGTTGTTTGCGAGCCAAAGTCAAGAATAATTAATTTCTCGTGCATGCAATAAGTGTTTAATTGAGTGGTGCAAAGTTAAGAATTAAATTGATACGAAAAACATACCATTCCAGTTTTTGTTGTCAAGGAATAACCTCAATTGTTAACAACTCCTTAAAAATGTGTAAATATTGCATAGAAGGGTTTTATGCTATCGATTAAAGTGTACCTTTGCATGTTCTTTGTAGTGATTCTTTATAACGAACTATGGATACAGAAAAGAAAGAGAATAAGCAAATAAATAAACTTTCGTTGCTTATTGTGGCTGTGATTGTGTTGTTGTTACTGGTTGCCGGTGGTGGTTATTACATTTATAATCAGAAACAACAGATGGGTGAAATGACCCAGGCTTTTGTCTTGGAAAAGGAAACCCTGGAAGATGAGTTTAACGATCTGTCTCTTCAATATGAAGGGTATAAGTTCAGTGTGGGAAACGACTCCTTGTTATCTCTGCTCTCTACAGAGCAAGGAAAGGTTCAGCGTCTGCTCGAAGAGTTGAGAACCGTAAAGGCAACCAATGCCAGCCGGATAAGTCAGCTTAAGAAAGAACTGGAAACGTTGCGCAAAGTAATGCGTAACTACGTGATTCAAATCGACTCGCTGCATACCGCCAATCAGCATCTTACAGAAGAAAACAAACAGGTAACAAGAAAATACGAACAGGTATCGAGTTCCGCTTCCAAACTGAAAGAGGAAAAGGAAAAGCTGGCCGAACGTGTTACACTGGCTTCCAAGCTGGATGCTACCGATATTTCGGTAACGCCTACCAACAGCCGTGGCAAGAAGATGACCAAAATCAAAAAGATGGAGCAGTTTGTGATTAATTTCAAACTGGCTAAAAACATTACAGCTCCGGTTGGCGAAAAGGTTGTTTACCTCCGTATTATGAAGCCCGACGACGATGTGCTGGTTAAGAGCCGCGCCGATGTATTTTCATTCGAGGGTAAAGAGATAAACTACTCTATAAAGAAATTGGTGGAATACGAAGGCGAAGATTTGCCTATCACCGTATATTGGAAGATTGAAGAGTTTCTTTCGCCCGGAACGTACCGGATGGATATTTTTGTAGACGGTAACCACGTTGGCAAGAGAAACTTCGTTTTAGAAGAGTAGGAGAATGACGCAAAACGATCCTTTTGGTAAATTTTATGATCATCTGGATGGTGCGCTGCTTGCCAACCAAGAGTTTGTAGACGAATTTAAGAGCTATGCCCGGATTATTTCTGTGCAGAAAGGCGACTACTTATTGCGCGTTGGCGAGGTTTGCACCGAAGGGTATTTTATCAACAAAGGATTGTTTCTGCATCTCTTTATAAACGACCAGGGTAACGAGAGTGTAATGGGTTTTTCGGTGGATAACCTGTATCCGTTTCTTTCTTCGATTTCTTACTTTACCCAGTCTCCTTCCGAATTTGAGATACTTGCTATGGAGGATTGCGAGCTAATCTGTATTTCACGCAATCAGATTGATGCCCTGTCGGCCAAATATCCCTTGTTTGCTTCCTTCTACCTGCGTGTAATGATGATGGTTATTTCTAAGATCTACACGTTGTATGCCGCCAGACAATCTCATACGGCCGAAGGGTTCATGAAATATCTTTATAATGAATATAGCTGGATTGTTAACCGTGTACCCGATAAATACATTGCCCACTTTATGGGAATAAGCAACGCCTGGTACTGTAAGCTTAAAAAACGCCTGTTCGACTCCAGAGAGGTTTAGGTTGCTTGAGATAAGATTCTTTATACTATCCTTTTGCCGAAATTGAACTAATTCAATTTATTATTCTTCTATAATCCATACTTTTGCACTGTTTTACGTATATTTGATCGTTAACCGGTGAGTATCCAGTAGAATGTAAATTAATTGAATTGAAATGAAACGAACCTTTGTATTGTTATTGGCATTATTTTCAACTACCTATATGCAAGGCCAGCGTACCCTGACACTGGAAGAGTGTCGTGATCTTTCCATAAAGAATAATAAGGAGTTGCAGATTTCGGGCGAGAAAGTCCGGGTGGCAGGTTACGAGAAACAGGCGGCTGTTACAAAGTATTTTCCGCAGGTTTCGGCCATGGGTACGTATATGCGCAACCAGAAAGATATCAACTTGGTGGACGGAACTACCGTTGCCGGGCTAAATCAACTGCTTCCCATGGATGTGAGCGGGTTTTTCCACCTGGATATTCAGAATGTCTGGCTGGGGACTGTTTCGCTGGTTCAGCCTGTGTTTATGGGTGGTAAGATTATCGCTTATAACCAGATTACCCGTTATGCCAGGGAACTTGCCGAATCCATGAACGACCTGAAGCTGCAGGATCTGATTTACAAAACGGACGAGACCTACTGGCAGGTTGTTTCGCTTGTAAACAAAAAGAAACTGGCCGATTCGTATGTCAGCTTGCTGCGAAAGATGGATGGCGATGTACAGGCTATGATTGATGAGGGTGTGGCAACTCCGGCTGATGGCTTGTCTGTGAAGGTAAAACTGAACGAAGCCGAGATGGCGCAGACTAAAGTGGATAACGGTTTGTCGTTGTCGCGTATGGCGCTGGCCCAGCTTTGTGGGTTGCAATTGGATGAGCCTGTAAAGCTTGCCGACGAAAATATAGAATCTCTGGACAATACGATTGATACGAATGCGGCTGTGAATGTGGAGGAGGCTTTTCTAAACCGCCAGGAGCTTAAGAGCCTGGACTATGCGGTTCGTATTTATGAGAAGAAAGAGAAGATTGCTTTGGCGGAGGTATTGCCTAATGTGGCGCTGACTGCCAATTACCTGGTAACTAATCCCAATTCGTTTAACGGGTATAAGAACGAGTTCGCCGGCATGTTTAATATGGGTGTGGTTGTTCAGGTGCCGTTGTCGGGCTGGTGGGAGGGAACCTATAAGCGGAATGCGGCCAGGGCGGAGACTCACATTCGGCAGCTGGAGTTTGAGGATGCCAAAGAGAAAATAGAATTGCAGGTAAATCAATCGGTCTATAAAGTAAATGAGGCTGGTAAGAAGCTTACGGCTTCGGCACGCAACAAGGAAAAAGCAGAAGAAAATCTGCGCCATGCTACGCTTGGTTTCGATGAGGGGGTAATTCCTGCCCTGAATCTTATGGAGGCGCAAACAGCTTGGGTTTCTGCGCAATCCAGTTTAATTGATGCGCAGATTGAGGTAAAGCTTACCGATATTTATCTGACTAAAGCCATGGGAAAGTTGGCTGTACCTTCAAAAAAATAATGATAAAACTATATAGCAATGAACGAGCATAAGAAATTTACAATCAATAACATGATGTTGGCTTTTATCACGGTAATTGTCGTGATTGGTTTAGTGGCTCTTGCCGGATTCTTTCTTCTCACGCCTCCCGAGGAGGTGGTGATGGGACAGGCCGAAGCTACCGAAATTCGTATTTCCGGTAAAGTTCCCGGCAGGATTGCTTCCTACAGATTTCATGAAGGAGATAAAGTAAAGCAGGGCGATACGCTTGTGTTTTTGGATACGCCGGATGTTCAGGCTAAATTTCAGCAGGCAGAAGCTGCTATGAATGCTGCACAGGCGCAGAATCAGAAGGCAATCAAAGGAGCCCGGGTGGAGCAGATTACCGGAGCGTACGAGATGTGGCAAAAGGCCAGCGCGGGACTGGAGATTGCACGGAAGTCGTTCGACAGGGTTCAGAATCTTTTTAATAAGGGGGTGGTTTCCGCTCAGAAGCGCGACGAGGCCGAAGCTAATTACAAGGCTATGCTTGCTACCGAGAAAGCGGCAAAATCTCAATATGATATGGCTAAGAACGGTGCGGAAAAGGAAGATAAAGCGTCTGCGGCTGCTTTGGTGGACAGGGCCCGGGGGGCTGTTGCCGAAGTGGAATCTTACTTGCGTGAAGCAGCATTGGTTTCGCCTATCGACGGCGAAGTATCCGAACAATTTCCCGAAGTGGGCGAACTGGTGGGTACCGGCGCACCTATTATGAATATTGCTGATTTGTCTGATATGTGGGTTACTTTCAGTATCCGCGAGGATTTGCTGAAGGATATCAAAATGGGTTCGGAGATCAAAGCTTTTATTCCGGCACTGAATAATAAAGAGGTGATTCTCAAAGTAACCTATATGAAAGATATGGGATCGTATGCTGCCTGGAAGGCAACCAAAACAAACGGTCAGTACGATTCCAAAACCTTCGAGGTTCGTGCCAAACCCAACGCACCTGTTCAGGATTTACGTCCGGGTATGTCGGTGATAATGAAAAAGAAATAATCATGACGCAACTGAAGACTAACATACATTGTATCCGGATGGTGGCTTTGCGCGAAATACATCGCCTGGTTGCCAAGCCTTTGTATATTTTCTGTATGTTGATTGCTCCTTTGTTTTGCATGGTGTTTTTTGTCTCGCTTATGAAAGAGGGGTTGCCGACGAACCTGCCCATCGCGGTAGTGGACCTGGACAATTCGTCGACCACCCGAAGTCTGATCCGTCAGCTTAACGCTTTCGAGCAGACTGAAGTTGCCATGCAAACTATGTCGTTTACAGAGGCAAGGCAGGCTATGCAGCGCGGAGAAGTATATGGTATCTTTTATATTCCCGAAAACTTTTCTGCCGAAGCCTCTACGGGTAAGCAACCCAAATTGTCTTTTTATACCAATGGTTCGTACCTTATTGCCGGATCGTTGCTTTTTAAGGATATGAAAACAATTTCGGTACTGGCAGGAGGTGCTGTGGGTTTGAAAACCGGAACAGCCAAAGGTCTTACCGAGTCGCAGATAAAGGGGCAGTTACAGCCCATTGTGATAAACACCCATTCCAT
>JAGPJL010000045.1 GCA_018054455.1 Parabacteroides sp. | reverse complement strand
ACGAAATGGCAAACAGTTAAAATCAATTCATGATGTAAAGCGAAAATCAATTGGAAGTTATCTACTTCCGCTTTCAATTTACATCACCTTTTTGATTTCAAATCTTACGGAAAATAAATTTATATACCGAAAATCCCGTTCTTTTGTAACCATATTTAGAGTTCTGATTCCGATGTGCTCACCTTGCCCTTGAAGGTATATGATATTCCCAGGAGGTCGAAGACAAGTCGCTGAGCGGCAGTGGGCGTAGAGTAAACATCCTTGTATTTTCCTTCGAAGTGAACCTTGGCATAAGTTTCTACTTTTCGCAACATATCTTGCTCAGACCAGTGCTTGCGTTTCTTCTTGTCAATTTGATCCACCATCTTTCGTAACCGTGCAAGGATGATAAGAGAGACGAAGGTGACGAAGATCTTCCCCTTAATTGTCTGCTCGTTATGGTTTTTCAGGCGTCTCAAGTCCAAGAGATTTTTCTCATCATCAAAGTACAATTCAACACCGTTTCGCTCCCGGTATTGTTCCAGTGCCTCCTCCGCCGTTTTGGCTGAGGTAGAGATGAGTACCCAGTAACAGCTATCACTATTGATGAACTCCTGTATAGCCTGATCATTATAAATCACCGATCGGCCCCGAACAGGAGTTTGCTTAACAATGAAGTAACGTTCATACATCACTAGGTGTGATTCTATAAGCTTGTCTGCTTCCAGCTCATCTTTCAAGGCCCTTAGCTTTTGCATGAAACAGGCTATGGTCTTGTCTTTTCTCGTGGGGTCAAAATACAGGTGATGCCAAGTTCTGCCATGAGCAGGGGTGGTCTTGTAGATGGTCTTTCCGTACAGTATGCTCCCGTTTTCCTCGATCAGGTTACCCGGGCGCACCAGTGTATCTTGATGTTCCGCTATCATTTTTTTTTGCCAAGCGACATTGGACGGCACCGGGATGGTGAACTTATAGCCCTCGCGTGACAACAGTTCTAGGTTGTAATCGCTATAAAAACCGCGATCGCCCACGAAGGTAAACCTTGGGACCTCCATCTTCTTCATTGTCGACAACACCTGGTCTAGAACCACCTTGTCGGACATGCTCCCAGGCAGCACTTGGTACCACATCGGCAGCCCACTCCCACATGAGGTCAGCAGTGCCAGGTTGATTTGCTCGAGGGTTTCCCTATCCCTGTTGTACCCGTACTCCGCGTAAGGGTTTCGTTTACCGTAGGTGCTCACGCTGGTAAGGTCGAACAGCAGGCTCCCTTTTTCTGCATGTTCACCCGCCCAGCGTTGAAAGAAAGTGTTCACCTTGTCTTGCCTTATCCTCTCTAGCAATTCGGACACCCTTTGTGAACTTAACCCCAGGTTACCCAAACCACGCTGCTCCAACCAATCTTCCGCATTGCTCAATGCCTTTCCCCGGCATACCTGGTAGTAACATAATGCGATGATCCTGCGGGCATCATCCTCTCCTAAGCTCTCGGTCAAAATGCGAGAAACAGAGGTATCACGAGCCACCTTGTCAAGTATCATCGTCTCACCCACGAATGTGGTGTGGGATACCTCGTTGGGTTTCTTAACCTCTGCGGCTAATAGATGCATCTTTTCTCGGTTCCTGTAGTATGTGTTGTAAATTGGCTTGCCATTGGGCCCTTTCTTGCCAATACAGATGCGCTTATGCGTTGAGTAACCCTTTTTCTTGTCCCAGTATGACTCATCTTCATAGAGGTATACAGTCCCACTCTTTGCTTTAATCTCGATGACCCTTTTTCCCATTATTGTGAATCTTGTGTATGGTTACAAATATAACCATACTATTTGAGAAAAACAAGGGAGTCCCAAAATAATTAGACTATTTATCAGTAGATTAAATGTAATTGACAATAATATGGTTAGAAAATAACGGGAATTTCAGTTATATACATTCTTCCAATGCTGATTCTGGCTATCAGTGATCCGATGGCAGCCATTCTGGGAATCAACATAAAGGCTTACAACGGAAGAATAAAATTGTTTGGAAAAAAATTAAACAAAACCTGGCTAGGCTCCGGAGCTTTCCTGGCGTCAAGTTTTGTAATAAGTATTATAGCACTTTATTTTCATCGCGGGGTATTCGATTTAAAAACATTCTGGTTGGCAATGGCAGTAGCTGCAACAACCATGTTTGCAGAATTAATTAGCTGGCGGGGGTCCGATAATTTAAGTATCCCGTTAAGTGCAGTATTGATTTTAGTATTATTTCTATGACACCGCAATTTTTAAGATATGGATTGAACAGAAAAAATTAGGAAACAAACTCAATTAGAAAACAAAAAACAGAAGTATGAAAACAGTTGTAATAAACGGAGCCAATGGCTACGTTGCATCCCACTTTATAAGCAACCTGCTTAAACAAAAATATAAAGTAGTAGCCCTGGTTCGAACCAACAAAAGATCGCCTCAGGAACGAATGAAAAAAGTACTTGCCGATATTAATGATGGTGAAAATGTGGAATATCCAAACCTGAAAGTTATTGGCTATTCTTTGTGCGATGAAGATTTTTCTATTCCAAGGGACGAATTAAAAAGGATTTTTCGTGGAAATGTCGATTATTTTCATTTTGCAGCCAGCTTAAAGTATGATAAGAAATCGGTTGATGAAATCTTTTCTACGAATATCAATGGCGTTGAAAATTCAATTAAAGTTTTTTCGAACTATGCAACCCCGGGTTCCCGATTTTTTTATATCGGAACAGCCTATTCCTGTGGCCGACTCGATGGTATTTTCGAAGAAAAATTTTATGAAAACAAAGACATTTCTGCTTTTAGAAACTATTACGAGCAATCGAAAAGATTTGCAGAAAATATTATTAAAGTAAACATTCAAAAGAACGGCTTAAACGGACACATTGTTAGATTATCACAAGTAGCCGGAAATCAAAAAACAGGCATTACAAAAACCGATTATGGGATTTTTGATTTTGCCAAAAGAATGTTTAGCCTGGCTAACCGCTATCCTAACGAAATTATAAGAGTACATGTCGATCCTGACTCCTCACAAAATTTAATCCCGATTGACACAGTTACTGCACACTTAACAAAAATGGTGGAAGAAACCGGAATTCCGGAAATAATGAATTTTGTGGCAAAAAAATCAATTCGAAACAGCCATATAATCGAAACATTAAACCGGTTATTACCCATCAATATTATTCCTCAGAAGAAATTAGAACGAAGAGATATGAACGCTATTGAAAGACTGATTTCAGTGGGCATGTCATTTACTGAAAGTTACATTGAAACCGATCTTTCATTTGATACAAGCCAGAGAGACAAATTCATTCATTACGTTGAAACAGGCCCCAGTAATAATTCTGTTTCTAAAATGCTGGAATATTTTATTGAAAGTCTTTCAAAAAAAAGAAAGAAACAGGAACCGGCTGCAGCCTGATAAAAAATGGTGAACGAAACAAGATCATTAAATTGAAAGAGTTGAAAATTAAACATTGACAAAATGAAACAGATAACAGTACGGGGCGAAAACATTATTAACGTCCCTAATTTTATAAGCTTATATCGTCTTTTAGCATTTCCGGTAATATTTTTCATGGCGCTTACCGGCCGTGAACAATGGTTTGTCATTCTCCTGTGCATCAGCCTTGTAAGTGACGTTCTAGATGGCAATATAGCGCGACTATTTAAACTTCAAACACATTTTGGTGCAGCACTTGACAATCTGGCAGATATTTTTACCTATGCCATGGCCATATTGGGTTTATTTATTTTTAAATGGACCGACATTAAGCCCCATTCCTGGATTTTATTCCTGTTCCTCGGAATATTTATACTCAGTTACATTGTATCATTTGCCCGGTTCGGAAAAATACCGGGACTGCATTTATACTCAGCCGTTTCTGCCGGATATGCCCAAAGTATATTCTTTTTTGTGTTATTCGTTTGGGGCTTCTACCCCTGGATGTTGTACGTTGTTGCTACGTGGGGAATAATTGCTTACACCGAAAAAATATTCATTCTTTTTAAGCTTGACGATATAAAAATTGGTGTAAAGGGATTGTATTGGGTAATGAAAAAAGAGAAGGAAAAAGCCAGCTAAATTATGTTACATAAAATTACACTGGTCATTTTTTTGACCATGATATATCTTGGAGCTATTTCCCAGGAAATTACCGGTTTTGTAAAAGACAAAAAAAATAATGAGCCAATTCCATTTTCAAATGTGTGGATAAAAGGCACCACCACCGGGACTATGTCGGATTTAAATGGAGAATTTAAACTGAAATTATCCCAGAAGGATACACTCTGTGTGTCAACAGTTGGTTATCTAAAAGAAGAGATTCCGGCAAAAACGATAACTAACAATCCGCTTACTGTATTTATGAAAGAGGAAATACAGGAAATCAATGAAGTAACAGTAAAACCTGAAGTTTCGAGAGCAAAAGTTTTGTTAAAAAAGATTTTGGAGAGAAAAAAGGAGAACCGTGAAAACATCCTAAAAACCAGTGATTATAAAACTTTTGCACGAACGGCAGTTTATGTGGCTATTGACTCTACTTCCAAAGTAAACCGGATTATCAGTAACATGGATGAAGTGACCATGAAGCTGGATGGGCAGAGTTTACGGTTTTCACCAATTTACCTTGCCGAGCTGGGTGAAAAAAGTGTCAATGGGAAAGATAGTGTTGTGTATGACAGGAAAGATGGTATTTTCCCAAAATTAAACCAAACGATAGAAAGTTTAATCCTTTTAAATGTAGTTATAGATTTAGACTTTTATAAAGATCAAATTAACATTCTTGGGCGGGGTATGACCTCACCTTTAAGTAACTCGGCACAACTGCACTATGATTTTTATTTAAACGACAGTACATATATAAACGACACCAAATATTTTAGCTTTTCTTTTACTCCGAAAAATAAATATAATCCTTTATTTACCGGCCGTTTTACAGTTGAAGACAGCACGTTTGCCCTTACCCGAATTTTTGCTTATGTACAAAAAGAGGCAAATATAAATTTTGTGAATGGGTTTAAAGCGAATGTAAACTATTCAAAAACCGATAAAGACAAATGGTTTTACAGTGATCAGGAGATTAGCCTGAACATGGCGCTTACCCTAAATAAAGATACAGCCTCAAAATATGGTTCTCAGCGATTTGACGAAATTTCCAGCGGTAACTGGCTGGTAACAAAAACTACAAAATATTCTACATCGAAACAGTTAGATGCAGTGAAACCACGAAACTGGAAAAACCAGCCTGAATTTGCATCCACCAACCATTTGGACGAAGGAACTTACATGCGCGTTGATAAATTGAAGGAGAACTCCGTTGTAAAGGGAATTGATGCTATTGGAGGAATGGTTTTAACGAGCTACGTCGATGTGGGGAAAATAGAAATCGGGCCGGTATTCGACATATACAGCACCAATGCCATTGAAGGACAGCGCTTTTCCCTTCCATTACGAACCGGTGAAAAAATGTTCGAACATTTTACTGTGGGTGGCTTCTTGGGCTACGGAACAAAAAGCAATGAGTTAAAATTCGGGGCTAATATGGCTTACCAGCCATTAGACAAAGATAAATTTATTTTCAGGGCGAATTATTCCAATGATTACAACCTGGTTTCCCAGGACAAATACCTTCGGTTTATCAAAAAAAACCCAAACACACGCGGAAACGGAAATTTTATTGCTGCACTTACCAGCCGGGAGAAGAATCCTTATTTAAAGGAGGAGAAAAGCTTTAATTTTATTTTTGAATATAATGCCAACGAAAATATTAACGTTGAAATATCTCCCTATTTCCTTCATAATATAGAAACCCCGGATGTACATTTTACCCGTAGTAATATGGATTATCATACCTATAATAATTACGGTGTTTTGTTTAATACCCGCCTGGCCTTCGGGCAGTATTACGATAAATATTATTTTACACGCGTTTACTACATCGACGAAACCCCGGTAATAAACTTAAGCATGGATTTGGGGCAGGTAAATTTGCCGGACAATGATGCCAATAATTTTGGCTTATATGCCCAGTTTCATGGCTCAATTGTAGGACGGGTAAATATGGGACTAACATTTATGCGCTACA
Source organism: Parabacteroides sp. (assembly GCA_018054455.1). Classification (GTDB taxonomy): domain Bacteria; phylum Bacteroidota; class Bacteroidia; order Bacteroidales; family Tannerellaceae; genus Macellibacteroides. The sequence continues at coordinate 16,206 of JAGPJL010000045.1, read as the reverse complement.
TGTTAAACGGTGGTTACCTTTTTGGAGATGCTCCCTATGATTTGTTGGATCAACCCGTTGGTTCGATGTCGCTGGGCTATGCGAAATACAGGTTTAATCTTTTACATCACGCTGCTTTTGCACATAACCTGTATACCAATTTTCACTGGGATTTTAACGGAGGAGGAATTTTGCTTAACCGTATTCCGTTGATTAGAAGTTTAAAGTTACGGGAAATAGTTTCCCTTAAAAGCCATTACGGAAAACTTACAAGTGCATATAAACCGGTTTTCGAATTGCCGGGCTATTATACTACAGAGATGAGTACTCCCTACACTGAAATCGGATTTGGATTAACCAATATATTTAAAGTTCTGCGTGTGGAATATGTACATCAGCTTGGCGGAACATATGCAACCGCAGATTTTGCCGACAAAAACGGAATATTCTTCAGAGCTGAAATGAGTTTTTGATGAATACAAGTTTACCATAAAACTTTTTGATTAACAATTTAATTGTAAAGAAATGAACATTGTACCGGAATATACAAAAACACTTTATTTGTTTGAAGGTGTAAAAGGAAATTTGTTACCTGATGATCTCACAGAAAAGATTCGTTCCTTTATTACAATTGAAAATCTTTATTTATCGGCCACACGTGAAATTGTAACCAAACTCGAAAATCTGAACAGTGAATTTAAATATACACAGGAACGAAATCCAATTCATAATATAAGTACGCGGGTAAAAACACCAGCGAGCATTATGCGAAAAATACAGAAACGCGGGCATGAGCTTTCTGTAGAGGCGGCCCAAAAATTTATAGCTGACATCGCGGGAGTGCGAGTTATTTGTTCCTATATCGATGATATTTATCTGATTAAAGATTTACTTCTTTCTCAGGATGACATTCAACTTATTCGTGAATCCGATTACATCAAACACCCAAAAGCCAACGGATACAGGAGTCTTCATCTAATTGTAACGATTCCAGTTTTTCAGTCTTCCAAAACAGAATTGGTGAATGTTGAAATACAAATACGTACCATTGCCATGGACTTTTGGGCATCGCTCGAACACGAACTGGCATACAAACTTGATGATGAAAAGAGGGTTTCTGTTTCTTCTGAATTAAAAGCTTGTGCCGATGAAATTGCAGAAATTGATACACGAATGCAAAACCTTTACAGTAAAACAATAAAACGGTAAACTTCATAGGGAAGAATAAGCCGGTAATTGCTCAATTTTATTTAACTTTAAAAAAATAGCTGACCATAACAAATTGATTTTCTTGCAGCTATCGTTGCTGAAATTAATTATTTATCTGAAAATATGATTTGGATAAAACTTGGAATCTTACTTATCAGTTTTATTTATGCCGGATGGTTGCCTTATACGGTTAAAAAGAATATTCAGCATATTGACTTTGATTTAAATAAATATACCCTAAGCTTTTTAAGCAACAAAAATCTTTTTGGTGATACTTATGTAAAAGCATATAAACGTCTTCTTTTTGCAACTGCTATTTTAAATTATTTATTTTTCTGGCTATTATCCGAATTTTACGATTTAGGTAAAAATGAAAGATTTATGCGACAAATAGACACCAGTTTTGCATTTTTAACCCTTTTGGCATTCGTTCCCCATAATTTTTATCCCTACAGTCGTAGAAATTTGGCTTTAAGCATTCAACGAATACTTCATAATTTGCTGGCAATTGTTGTTTTTATTACCCTTTCTATGTTAATTATTTTGTTCCAGACAGCCATTTTATCCGATTTACACTTCATCGGTCTTACCGGTCTGATTATTATCATTGTTGTAATATTAATAGTTTTGTTTCCTATCATAAGAAACGGTGTAAACGGAGTTGCAGAAATACTTTTTATCAATGGGATTAGTATCTGGAGTATATTTATTACAATAACCACATTTATAAAATAAGCTTCTTATGTTTCACTGTAAAATTTCTCTAAAAAAATGTTTCCCAGTACTTCCTCTAAACAGTTCTCTGATTAACTCAAGTTGCTATGTTTAAATTTTGTATATAATAAATGTTATGGCAGGTGAATGTGAATAGTTTGCAAACATTGAATATCCCGTCACATCTTTGATTTTAATGTTGTATGATAGTCGCAGAGAAGGTATTGTTGCTTCCGGATTATATATCAACAACTCTTTCTTTATAGCGTGAATGTTGTTTTGAATAATAAATGAGTCATATGGTCTGTGAAAGATATATTTAAATAAACCAACTAATTACAGAGATTAGCAATACAAATCCCACCAACATTAAAAACCATTTTGGAATAATCACATTTTTTCTTACCGCCTGTTTGTGTTTTTCAAGCAATTCTTCCAACTTATCAGTATTCAAATCAACCTTTATTTTAGCTGTTTTTAGTTCCTGCAGCTGTCGTCTAATTTCAGGAGCAACTTCTTTTATATTTTTACTGGTTTGCTGGAGGATTTCAATCTCAGCGATTAGTATTTCCAGTAACTTTTGTTGTGATAAATTTTTTCTCATATCCTGAATCCTCGTTTTTTATTTGGCTTATATTGTTGTCTTTTTCGTTCGGGGAAAGTTGTTGTTCTTAAGTTCTGTATGATTAAATTCTGTAATTTTGCAGCGCTAAATGAGCGATGCACTGAACTAGCCTTTATCGATTCTTCACCAATTTTGAATCTTATCCCAACAACTTTTCCATCTGAGGCTTGCTTGAGTTGCATTTGAATGCCGAGTAAATTCATTTGTTCGGCATATTCAAAAATGTTCTGCGGTTTTTGAGGCAAGATTTTTTCATGTGCATTGATAATTTGGTTACCCAGTCTTTCTTCTTTTTGTTGCTGTATTTCTTTTGCAGTGGTGAATCCCCACTTTTTGGCAATACTTTCAGCAATGCGCTGCGCCTTTTTGCTGATAAAATGGTCTTTGTAAGCTTTGCCGTTAGAATCAATCCTGTTCACAAAAATATGCAGGTGCCTGTGGTCTTTATCACAGTGCAGAAAGGATATATACTGTTGCTCTTTCAATTTCATTCGTTCCAGAAAATCACCGGCAAGTTTTGCAAAATCAGCGTGTGTAAGTTTTATTCCGTCAGGAATTGATGGACTAAGCACGATAGAAAAGGAATTTCGTTCGCATCGTGCATTCAGGTTCTGAAATACACGGAACTCCTTTGCAATTTCTTTCCCTGTTTCACCGGCAACATTATGCCGGTTTATTTCTAACGCTCCTTTTTTGTTTTTTGCATAATTAATGGCATTGGAAACATGCGATATGCTTTTGGCTTTCCCTATCATTGTTCAAACTTTTCAAGGTGGCCTTTTATCAGCTTTATCAATTCTTCCAGTTCAAGGAGAATGGTATCGTTCTTCTTGAAATAATCGCTTTTAACCAGGTTACTTATTGCTTTAAAATTCCGGTGGTATACATGAAGGTTTTTGTAAACTTTCATTTCTTCAGGAGAGAATCGCAGGGTAACTTTCATGTTTAATGCAGCCCGTCTGGAATACTCACTGGTGCTTAATCCACATTCTTTGGCTGCAAGGGCAATGGCCTGCTTTTCAATATTGCTTACCCGAAACGAAATATATTTTGTACGTACATTCATAACCCTAAATTTTGCATTAAACATTACCTGCGATTTTCTCCCCTTTGCGAGTTTAGGAGCAAAGCAAGAGTGTCAATTGTGCAACATTGACACCTCTTGAAATAGCTTACCGCACACGCTTCCGCTGTCGTTGTTTTGGGGCGGTCAATAGTTGGTTCAAATCTTTTTTCCCTTCGTATAGGGCAGACATATCGACACTGTTCGAAAGGTCGCCCAGTAACTGTTTTGTTGCTTTTTTACCCGCCGGGTCATTGTCGAGGTAAAGACCCACTTTTGAATACGACAAAGCAACTTTTTGAATACGGCTGGTAAAAGAAAGCGAGTTCAGAACCAAAAAATCTGATTTGTGTGGTAAGCCCGGATAAAGTGTCAGCAAACTGAAAAGGTCAAACATTCCTTCCGTAATACTCAACAGCTTTTTTGAGGTGGAAAAGAAAGAATAATCTTTGGGGGAAGCTGCATTTTTATAATAGGGATTTCGCAGTTCCCAACCCCCCAAAACATTTTCCAAACCAATGGCAAAATATTTTTTGTTATGCATTGAATAGTGGACTTCGCTGGCATATCTGCCGGCAACTTTAACATTAATTTTTCTTTGTTCCAGGTAATGAATTAACGCCGGATGCCGGACGGGAAGGATTTTGCCGATACGGATTTCTGCTTCGGATTTCAAGCCTGATAATGTATTTTGCTGTTGAAAAGAAAAAGACGGTTCGGTCCGGTCAAGAATGGAAAGCGCTTCCTGAACACTGCAGTTGTTATTCATCCCGATAACCAGGTCGATGATATTTCCTCCTTTCCCGATCCCGTGGTCGTACCACCGGTTAAGGATTTTTGAAACTTTGAAGGAGGCTTCCTTTTCATTCCGGAGTGGACTCAGGTACCAGGCTGAGTTTTGGTTTTCTCTTACCGGTGAAAATCCTGATTTTTTCAGAAAACCGGCTATTGAAATATCCCTTGCTGTTTCGCATTGTAGTTTTTGTTTTTTCATGGGTAATGTCTCCTGTACTTTTTTTGATGAATTGATGATACGTGGCCTAAGTATTCACTCTGTCAATGTTTTGCGACACATCATTTTCTCATCAATTCATCACTTTTAATTTTTGTCTTCTGTTCAATTCTCATCATTTCTTGTTTTGATGAGCTTTTGATGAAACTTTGATGAGCAGTTAATCCTTTTACTTTCAACAGCATAGCTTACTCATTCATCAATTCATCAAAATTTTCAAGTAAAAATTTCTTTTTTACGGTGTAGTAGCGCCCTGTTTCGGTTTCACGGCTTATTTCTCCCTTGTTCCAGATTGTGAATTTTTCATGGGTCAGTGAATTGGTTTTGGGTGTAAGCTTCCATTCTTTTTTCAGCAAGTGCCTGATTTGAGTAAGGTCGGTTTTTACCCGTGTTTGATTAACGGCAAACACAGCATCCTGCGGACAAAAATCAATTTCATTCTGGTCGTATTTGTCCATTACCATTAAAAGAATACTGGCCAGTTCTTTTTCCACCCGGCTTCGGTTATGCCTGATAAGGTTTTGCAAAGCCTTTGTCCTGATTTGCCAAGGTGTGAACCACATCCGGGTTACACATGACACTGAAAGTTTTCTGTTATTCAAAAAGAAAAGAAAGGCCGGAATTTCCTGCTTAAGCTTTTCAGGAAGGCTGGTGTCCTCGGTTTTGAACTTCGGAATTTTCCGAATCCAAAACCGTTCTTCTGCTGCATCGATTTTTATAAAGTTGTCTTCGTTATTGCTGCAGAGAATAAATTTGCCAAAGAACTCCACTTCAATTTTGTCCTTTCCCTTGGCTTCCATTTTATTGTGATTGGTCGTACTGAGGTACTTTATCCTTTCGGTGAGTTCCTCTTTATTAAAAAGAACTTCATCGATACAAATTAGTAGTTTATTGGTCCAGTCGGAATTAAACTGGCTGCCAAAACTGTCGTTGGTCAAATAAGTCAGGTTATTCTCAAAGATGGCTTTCAGCCATTTCAGAAAAGTACTTTTTCCGGTTGACCGTTCTTTTGAAACCAGGCAAAGGATAGGAAGAATATGCACCGGCTTCTGATAGAGCAGTTGCAGGTAATCAAGCCCCAGTTCATATTGGTTGCCAAAAATGTGTTTTACAAAAAGTTTAGAAATATCAATAGTTCCATCTGTAGGCTTATTACTTAAAGGGGAATACTTGTTGTAAAAGCCGGAATAAACCTGTTTAAAATCCGTATGGCTGGGAATACAGGTAAAACCATCGTATTTAGGAATATCCCCGATATAGTTTTTCCCGTAATCCTGTTTGATGGTATCGATATTCCAGGGCACAAGGATTTCGTTAAAGTCACCTGCTATAGTTGGTGCTTTTACTTTCTTGAAATAGGAAGTCCCCACGCGAATATATGGCATATCGTTCATAATAAAACGATTTTAACGGATTAGGACTTCCTGTTTCGGGAAAGCATTTGATTAAACTCCTCCTCTGCTTCCAGTTCTTCTTTGGACAGCCCCATCAGCCATAAGTCAATGTCCTTTTTGTAAAAAAACTTTTGCCGGATATTGGCATTGGTTCCGGTTGGGATAAGCTTTTTGCTTAGCAGCTTATAGATTTTACTTTTCGACAGCCCGGTGTATTGGGCTAACTCTTCCACATTTAAAACTGTTTTGTTTTCAAAGAGCAGGTTTTTGATTTGTTTGAGTTCGCTCAGAACTTTTTTTGAAAGGATTGTTTCGTTTTCCATACTGTTATATATTTGATGATAAATGACGCTTAATGCGTAAAAATTTCATCAGCAAATATATATGTGCATATATCTGTCAATCAAGACAGTAATTTACATTACGGGGTAATTACGGGAAAAATACCTTCTATCGTCCCAGAATTTTTCGAAAAGGCTCTATGTTTTCATAAAATTCCGTTTCACTTTCATTTACCCACTCTGAAAAACGCGAGTTTAAACTCGCCCTGTTAACCTCTAAACCATTTAAAGTAAATGTGGATTCAATAAATTTGAAAAGTATTTCTTTACGCTCTTTTTTGAAATCCTTGATTCCTCCATCAATCAGTAAATGAAGGATGCGAAGTAGTTTTTTATAGTCGGCAGCAGCCCGGTTGTCTGAAACCAGCTTGAAATCAATTTTATGTTTTGGAGAGAGGTTATTCAGAACCAGGTTCAGATTCCCGCGGTCAGATTCGGAAAATCCCAAATCCGATAAATGAATTCCATTTATATTACTGCGGTTAAAATGGAAACAGGATATAAGCTCGTTTTGGCTGAGCCGTTTGGCCTCATGCCAGGAGCCAATAAAAATTAAAGCAATAAACAAAGCTGTCAAAACAGTGGACGTATATACAATAACTTTGGAAGCCTGGTATCCCAGTCCCCAAAACATTGCCAGTAGCATAATAAAACAAACCAGCATTATAAACAGGATCACAGAAGTATGGTTCCTTAAAACTCGGATACTGAGTAATCTTTTCACATTTCGGTTGAGCAGGTACAATAACTTTCCTGTTTTCTGAATAATTGTTTCCATTTTCAATAACTTTGCCTGAGTAATTTTTGGTTTTGTTTTCTGTTTTCAACAGCGTTAAAATCAGGGAAGTAAAATTACCTAATCAGGCAAATGAAAACAAGGGAAGCTGTTGTAGTGGTAGCATTTGTCGTCGTTTGAGCAGTATTGGACTTCGAAATGTTCAATAACATCCAAAATCCTTTAAATATGTGGCAATATCTGGTGATATGTATCTGCCAATTTTGTTGTACCTATGTTGTACCCACATAAAATAAAAAGGAGCCAGATTTTCATCTAACTCCTTCATTTTCAAACGTCGGGGTACTCCGACTCGAACGGAGGACCCCCTGCTCCCAAAGCAGGTGCGCTAGCCAACTGCGCCACACCCCGATGCCCTGTAAAAGGGAGTGCAAAGTTAAATAGTAAAATTGATTTTGCAAATATTTTGTTTAGAATTTAAATTGCGAAGCGCCAGATTAGCTTTGCAAGAAGTGTAGTTCTTGTAAATTTAATAGAGTTGCCGGAGGTGTCAATGTTTTGATTAACTACAAAATAGAAGAAGCTTCCAATTTTTGGGATACAGTTTATCCGGTAGTTTAGTATAACCTCTTCATCTTCGTTATTCCATTGTGCGAAAACAGAGGTGTTTAATCTTGGATTAAAAGCATAGTTTACTCTGCCCCCAAGTTCATTTACTTTGAAATAACCCTCCGGAAGGTCCAGATTATTTCTGCTCCAGTCTGCCCCAATACTTAGATGCCTGTTAATGCTCAAATTAAGATATATTTCAATATTTGAACGCATTCCTGTATAGAAACTCCCCCGTTCATACTCTGCTCCGGCGTTTATTGCCCTGCCATCAAAAGAGTGAAACTCCGCACTAAAGTTATTGTCATTATACTCACCTTTAGGAATTATTATTCCGTCAATTAGTTTGAACTCTTCATGGGGATTATCCTGATGGTATTCATAGTTAATCCCAAAATAATCCCCGCTTTTAAAATTTATTCCAAAGGGCCTCATCTCCATCGCAAAAGTCTCTGTTACTCCAGTTCTGTCATTCATAAAATATTCCAGATCAAACAGTTCAAAAGAGAGGGATCTGATAAAGTCTGGCATCTTCTTAAACCGGGGCTTGTATTCCAGTCTGGAGTATAGTCTTTTAAAGTTGCTGCGGTTCACAAAACCAAGGGCTGGTTTGAAGTTCTCCTGGACTGAGTTAAATCCGGCATTGAAGCTCCATATATCGTTTGGGTAGAACAGGAAAACATGATAAGTGGCATTTTTTGAATTGTCAGAACCCACTTTGCCCGGATTTTCAAGTGTGATAGCTCCGGAAAATCCAGCCATAAGGTTCTTGTCTCCCATAAACCTGGAGGTGTTATATGTAAAGTCAGTTCCGTACATTGAACTATAGTATCCATTGCTGAATTTCTGGGTTGTAATAAAACCAACGGAGGACTCTTCAAAAATATCCTGCTTAACTCTTATTACAGAAGAGTTGGCCCACTCAGTCTCCCCTTTTGCAGCAGTCTGTAAAGTCATTATACCTATGCTGGTTTTGTTTATCTTTCCAAATAGCCTGCCTCCTCCAAGAATTGGGATAAAGGAGTCCTGATCAATTCCGATTCGTCTGCTGTAAAATAGCCTTGCTGAAGATACAGACATATCAAAATAGGTGCTTCCCTCAAGGAAAAATTGCCTCTTCTCCGGATAGAAAATGGAGAACCGGGATAGATTTACCTCTCTTCTGTCTGATTCTACCTGAGCAAAGTCGGTATTCAGAGTGAAATTCAGTTTAAGAGTTGGGCTGATGTCATAATTAATCTCTCCTCCTGCCTTGAGGGAACCTTTTGGCTTATCTGATTCCCACTCCAGACCGGTAGTGATGTATGGTGTTATTTCCAACCTCTCTTTTTGTCTGATATTCCGGAGCCCTTCAAGTTTACCACTTTGAGTAATGTTCTCAATGCCATACTGACGGGACCATCCCTGCCACCTTACCTGCTCATTTTTTCTTCTTATATTTCTCTCAAAGTTAACAGACCAGGTTTGGGTCTCTTCCTTTTTAAACTTAAGGGTGGAGAAGGGGATGGCAAATTCGGCAAACCAGCCCTTTTCGTCTCGAGTAACTCTTACATTCCATACTCCATTCCAGTCTATATTGTGACGACCGCCGTCCCCCCCAAGCCACGAATCTGCCATAGCTCCGTTTGGATTAGTAACAAAGAGATATCCGTTTCTGTTATCGTTAAAGGGACTTATCATAATCTCAATATCATCGTCCGAGCCCCATTCAAAGTCTCTGGTCATCTGCTTTGCCGATAGTTTATCGGGCTGAGAGTCAAAGCACCATACTCCAAAATAGATATTGTGGGTATCGTAAAGAATTGCAACTTGTGTCTCCTCTGTGGGAGTTCCCCCCTCAACCGGCTCACTCTGTCTGAATTCAGATATTTTAAAAGCATCTCTCCATACGGATTTATTAAGATCTCCGTCAATATGTACAGGTTCTGAAATCCGGGTGGCAGTGATTGTGCCCGTTGTTGTAGTCTGAGCAGAAATGGAGAGAGATACTAGAGTTGCAAAAAGTGCTGCCAGGTAGTCAAGCTTTGTTCGGCTACGAGTAAGGTACATAGGAGTTAATTATTGATTTTATTCAAATATAATAAACAATATAAATTAACCGTGTTGCGATTTAAGATATTGAATATTCTCCATAATCAATTCTTTAAGAACATCCTGATTGATATCAGATAGTTTTTTCACGTATATACACCCTTTACCCATCGTAAATGTTCCTAGTTCGTAAAGAAGCTCCTCCTGTTCCAGGGTACCGGAAAAAACGTATAAAGAGATTGCTGTTTTACGAGGTGAAAAGCCCACCAGTGGCCAGTCTCCCTCTTGTCTGCTTCTTTCTGATTTGTAGTGATAGCTTCCAAATCCTATCATTGAGGCTCCCCACATTTGTGGCTTAAATCCGGTCCACTCCTCCATCATAGCCAACAACTTGAATGCATCTCTTTTCTTTTGCTCTGTATCGGCAAAAGCATTTATAAAATCGACAACATTTGCCTCGTTTAACTTTGTTTTTAATTCGGCCATAGTATTAAATACTTATTTGCGTAGAATTTTATCCATTTTCTTACCCTTTGCAAGTTCGTCAATTAGTTTATCAAGATAACGAATTTTTTGCATCAGGCTGTCCTGTATCTCCTCTACCCGGTAGCCGCAAATTACTCCTGTAATTTTATTGGCATTTGGGTTTGGCTGAGGAGCATTCGTGAAGAATGTTTCAAAATCGGTTTTGTTGTCTAAAAGGTGTAGAAGGGACTCTTCTGTGTATCCGGTTAGCCAGAAGATAATTTGGTCTACCTCCTCCTTAGTGCGCCCCTTTTTCCCGGCCTTCTGGATGTAAAATGGATAGACATCAGCGAAGGGCATTTTGAAAATGCGTTTGTTGTCCATTATTTTGATAATTAGTTAGATTTTAATCTTGATTTCAATATCTGAAGGCACCGGAAACCAACTCTTGTTCGCTTCGCGGAATTCCTGCCTCAGATGCGAATTGTTGCCACTTTGAAACGGCAGATTTTATTGCTGATAAAATTTCGGTTGCCTTAGCGGTTCCTAAACCAAAGTATTTAGCAATGCTAAGGGCTAACTCAAAATCAAGCGAATTGTCATCTTCCGTGATATTCAGTTTTAAACCCATTCCAGTCTCATCAGGATTAATATCATAAGCTGGAGAAAGCTCCCACCCCCCCTTGCCTGAAAGGATAAATCCATGATTTCTTAAATGATCATCACAATTTGATACAGCAATGTTTAGAACAATCCTGCGCCATAATTGCTCCAGATTATAGTTAGTATTTTTACAATTTGAAGCAATCCACTGTGCGATTTCCAGATAGCTGACGCCATCTGCATAGCTTGCTCCGTCAGAATAACCCAGCAGAGTCATTGCAGAAGCAAAGTGGATTCTTTTACCTGCTTCATTTCTGTCAAAGCGTTTTGTTAAAAATGTATGATGATTACTTCCAAATCTTTGAGCTTTACACTCAGACATAATTACTCCGCAATTTGCAGCTATTCTGGAAATAACATATTCCCATGCACCTGTGTTTTTTTCATCTTTACTACTTGGGAATTTTGCAATCCATAATTGACCCTTTTCATCCAGAATATTTGCTTTAGGTCTTGCTCCTCCAAGAGAAGAGCCTGGTGCGAATAGCATATTAATCCATTTTATGTGCTCAGAAGAATAGATTTCATCATCGGTCTCAATATGCAGACTGGCGTATTCAAGCTCTCGTATAGAACTCCAAGGAGGGGTTGCCAAAGATTTGTGTTTATCCATGAAATCTCCTTCAGGAGAAGATTTAAACCGAAGTGCTCCCATTCTGTTTCCATCATAAACACCCATCAAATAGTCTGCTTCAGTTAAAGTACGAACAGTCCTATTTTCCAATCTGGCTAAAATGGCCTCTCTTCTGCGCATTAAATTGCGCCCCCATCTATCCGGAGCCGAATCAAGAAAGAGTCCGAAGTTGCTTTTGTCTGCTTTTAAATATTGTTTCCCGGAAAATTCAGATAAATCGGGGTCCAGGGATCGAAAACTAATGTTATTTATCCAGTTCTTATCGTTTTCATATGAAAAAACCTCTTTGCCCCTGATCACTTCACTATAAAGCACGCCCATAAAGACAGGTTCTTCTGACATAAACCAATCCATATAAACATATATTTCTTTATTCTGCGACATAATTTATTTTTTAGAAGCCCTCTCTTTTACTGCGAAACGTGCATCTTGCAGTCTTCTCCCCAGTTCATCATCTTTTGCCACCAAGAGAAGATCTTTGTCCAAACCCAGAATCGCCAGAACTCTGAAATAATATCCAATAGCAACACCTTCGTCCCCTTTTTCAATTTTAATTAGAGTATTTCTGGAAATTGATGCACGCTCAGATATTTGCTCGGATGATAAATCTCTGCGCAATCTGGCGTATTTTATATTTTCTCCAAATTCAGCAAGAATTCTTGATTGTGCTGGTAGTAGAGGTCGTTTCATTTAGATAATGTTTACAATAATGAACAAATATATATAAAAATGTTCAAAATAATACACATTATGCGGATATTATTTCTCTTTGCCGTAGAATGAGAGGCCTATTTTTGGTTCGATACTTATTCTGTTATTTGGAGTGGCAGAGTCTTCAAAAATCAATGTGTAACCTGCATTCATTGAGACAAACAAAAAACTCTAAGGTGAAGGCAGGTTCAGGAAATTTCAGGAGAACTGTAACCCCGCCAGTCATATTCGGCCTTGCGGAGTCTGTCCATAATTGCGATACCTATCCCTTCTGAAGGAACCGGTTCTGCAATGATAAGCTCAATCTGAGGATCGTCTTCAAATGAGTGCATGGCTTCAAACATATTCACAGCGTAGTCCTTTAGGTCCTTTGTCTGCGAGACTTTTATCACCTTAAGGTACCCGCTCTCCATATCTCCGGAAAATGAGATGAGTCCGGCTTTCGATTTATCAATATGTGATAGCTCCGTGTCTGCTATCAGAAGCATTTTTCTTGGGCTGTAGTGGGATTTTAGCATTCCCGGGGCCGAAAGCTTCTCTATCTCTGAGCTGCCGTCAAATGGCACAACCTTTTCCAGCTCCTCTTTTGTGATGATTCCGTTTCGCAGAATCTGGAAGCCCTTGTCTGTGAGGCGTATTATTGTCGATTCAATACCAACGGTTGTTTTTCCGCCGTCAAGGATATAATCTACATTTGGAAGCTGCTTCTGAACGTGGGCTGCTGTTGTTGGGCTGATGCGCCCGAATTTGTTTGCGCTTGGGGCTGCTATGGGGCAGTTTGACCTGGTTATTAGCTCAAGGGCAATGTCGTTTTTTGGCATTCTCACGCCCACTGTGGGCAGGCCTGAGGTCACAAGATCGGGAACTATGCTGCTTTTTGGGAGAACCATAGTAAGCGGCCCGGGCCAGAATTTCTCTGCCAGTTTGTAAACTCTTTCATCGATATTGGCAGCAACTGCTTCCAGCTGGGCCATGGTAGAAATATGCACAATGAGCGGGTCAAATGTTGGGCGCTCCTTTAGCTCAAATATCTTTGCCACCGCCAGCGGGTTTAAGGCGTTCGCGCCAAGCCCGTAAACTGTTTCAGTAGGAAAGGCTACAAGCTTACCCTCCTGAATACATTTTGCGGCAAATTCTATATCATTTGTATTTTTCATCTTTCCTGTGTCTGATAAAATATCGCCGCAAAGATAGTGAGATAAATTTAATGAGGTTTTCTGTAAAAGTCGTTCAGTGAGTTTGTGTAGTAGCTGTAGTTGATTTTGCTGCTACGCTGGAATATGCGGGGCTCTTTGTGACCAACCGGAACTAAGGTTAGTTTGCTCATTCCGTTAATCCTCATGAATTCTTCAGAGTTCATAGTCTTCTGATCGAAGAGGATATCGAAATAAAAGAGGTACTTTCCAATCCATTTTATATAGTTTTCTGAGTCCTCTTTGCCCAACTCGCCCTCTTTGTTTATAAGTTTGAGATTTGGATCTTTAGAGTATATGGCTTTTTGGAACTCTACCCCGGTGAGAGGGGTTCCGTTAAGGGTGGGCATGATATTGAACTGAGGGTCTATGTAAATCCACTTTCCAAGCTCTTTTGAGTAGATCTCTGAAACGACATGTCCTGCGCCGCGCATTACTTTCTCTACATCTCTGGTTTTGAGTCCGAGTGTTCTTGCGGGTATTCCAATGCTGTTGAGGGCTGCAGTTGCCACAATTCCGTATTCTACGCAGCGGAACTGCTTTCCTTGTCCGGCTTCTGCGAGAATGGTGAGGGCATCGTGTTTTGAGGGAGTGTTGCTGCCATCGTGTGACCATTGTTTGCTTGTCCAGTCAAGAATTGTTTTGATTTTATCAAGCTCATCGGTTTGTCCGGCAATCAGTTGCTTCAGGTTATAGCTAGTCCTGAGCTCCTTAAGGTATTCGTTGTCTGTGGTGTCGGCATATTGAAATTTATAAAGAGTGTCGGGGGCGTCGGTTGTGTAGGAGATATCCATCAGCTTTGCTGAGGGGCTGATTCTTAATAGTTGATAGAATGTTGTTGGAGTCAGAAGGAAAGTTACAATAACTACTGCAATTAAACTGATGATTACTACGGCTGCCTTTTTCATATAGTGAGGGTTAATTTAGGTGATTTTTCAAAGATATGAAAACTTTATTTTAGCCAAGAGAGTGCTTGCGGATTTTAGTGAAAATATAAAGTTATACTTTAGATATTCATGTTAAAATAAAGTTATACTTTAGATATTCATGAAAAATTTTATATATTTACTCTCAAAATAATATCTCTTAAAAAATTATCTCGTTATGTTTTCTCGTAAAATTAATCTTCAAGATGCAGAAAATGAGAGTATTTTTCTGTGGGGAGCCAGACAAACCGGGAAAAGTACGTTATTGCAACTCCTTTTTCCCAATACCAGATATATTGACTTACTAAAATCGGACGAATTTGAACGATATAATCGTCGTGCATCACTTTTGCGTGAGGAGCTAAGTTTGCTCCAGGAAAACGAGCTTATTATAATTGACGAAATACAGAAGATTCCTGAATTACTCGATGAGGTGCAATGGTTAATGACCAATAAAAATCACCGGTTTATCTTAAGCGGCTCGAGTGCACGCAAGCTGAGGCGAAGCGGTGTAAACTTGCTGGGAGGCAGAGCCATCCGCAAACATTTATATCCTTTTGTAAGTGCCGAGATTCCTGATTTTGATCTGATAAAAGCTTGCAACAATGGTATGATGCCAAGGCATTATCTGGTGGATGATGCAGGTAAGCGTATTCATGCATATGTGGGTGATTATTTGCAACAAGAAATCAAAGCAGAAGCTCTAACCCGAAACTTGAAAACATTTTCTCGTTTTATGGAAATTGCGGCCTTGAGCAATGGAGAAGTAGTTAATTACAATAATATTGCATCTGAATGCGGTGTAAGTGCTCCAACTGTAAAAGAGTATTTTTCTATCCTGGAGGAGACTCTTATCGGTTATACTATTCCGGCTTTTACCAAAAATGTAAAACGCAGAGTTATTCAATCGCCAAAATTTTACTATTTTGATGTAGGTATTGTTAATTTTCTACTTAGAAGAAGATCTCTTTTACCTGGTTCTGCTGAATTTGGACATGCATTTGAGCACTTAATTATGCAGGAATTAATTGCTTATATCGGGTATTCAGAATCACAGCATTCATTGTCATATTGGCGTACAACTTCTGGATACGAAGTTGATGCAGTAATTGGTAATGCCAATGTTGCCATCGAAATTAAATCTACAGAAGAGGTGCATTCTCATCATACGCGAGGTTTGAAGGCTTTCTCAGAGGAGTTTCCAAATTCCCGCCTGATTATTGTTTCTATGGACAAGTATCCCCGCAGAATGAATGAAATTGATGTTATTCCTGCTCAGCATTTCTTGAAAATGTTGTGGAACGGGGAGCTGTTTTAATTAAGTTGCGGTTGGCAAGGAGGAATGCAGCCGGGTTAATCTAGAAAGCCTGTTCCAAAAGGACTTTTCGCGTCAGGAGAGTAGTCTCGATAAAATCCGATTCGTTTGTTAGAATTTTGTGAACTTAATGATCCAGTTCCAAAACTGCCACTGAAACCATCATTACAAATAACTTCGCAGTCAAGATTAACTAATAAGTTGTGAACATTAAACTCAATCTTCTTATAATGGATTACAATTCCAATTTTCTCCAATTCTCTTTTAATTTTTATCAGACTGTCAAGATTCAGACTGTGAGTAAAAGCAACCTCAACTCTTTTGACTGAATTATTGTTCACCTCAATTGAAAGACTTTTTCTGTTTTTAAATTTTTCTGATTGGTCTTCTGCATTAAGGAAATTCACACATAATAAAGTGATTAGGAGAAGAGTTGCTGTTAAAATAGAGATTTTTCTCATCGTTTCGGAAATTATTTTTATAGTGTAGACCCTAGGCTCAACTAAACCAGATTCAATGCGTTGAATTGTACGGATAGTAATCCCGCACTTCTCAGCAACCTCTTCTTGAGTTAATCCTTTGGCTT
>JAGPJL010000146.1 GCA_018054455.1 Parabacteroides sp. | reverse complement strand
CCTAAAAACAAAAAACGTCTGCAAAGAATCTGTTCAGATTCTGTAGACAGCCGTTTTAAGGAATGCAAATTCAAAAAGAGTGACCTCGCCGGGAATCGAACCCGGATCTAAAGTTTAGGAAACTTTTATTCTATCCATTGAACTACAAAGTCGTTTGTATTTGGAGTACAAAAGTATAATCTTTTCCTTTAACAGGCAAACATTAACGGACTATTCTGCTAATCGAAGAGCGTTTGCATGACTGCAAGGGATTTAATTTCGGGGAAATCGGGCATATGCAGGCGGTAATATTCCAGGATACGGTGGATAACGAGCAGGCGGTCCTGACGGGTAAAACGGTAGAGGTGCATGTTTTCGTAGCTCATACGCAGCAATCCGGCAAATGCCAGGCTCTCGGGTTTATCCAGGTAGTGGCGGTGCATGGGGATGTCGCTTACGAATACGCCGTTGAGCATATCGAAGTACCGGTTTTCGGCTATCGAGTCGGTGTTGGGGAATATCCCTAAGTGATGAAGCAGGCGAAGCAGAAAGACCAGATGGAAGTTGGCCAGGCCTTTTTCGGATAGTTCCAGCAGCTGAACGGACTGATACAGGAAGTCGAACAGGCGGGCATCGGGTTCGGTTTCCTTTACCACACGAAACAGTACCTCGGATAAGAACAGGGCCAGCACGTTTTTTATGGGGTGACTGGATAGCTCGTTCATCGGAAAACAACTTTTGGTTTCCTTAATGCGGTGGAGGTCGCGGTTCTGTTTGTGGTCTACTTCCAGCTCGAGTACGGACAGCGGAATAAACAAGGCACGGGAGATGTTGCTTTTCTTACCCCGGGTGCGGGCTACCAGGTACGACACGCGACCGAAAGCTTCCGTATACATATATATAATGGAATACTTGTCGCTGTAGGGTATGGAATGTAAGACGATTCCTCTGGTTTTATAAAGCATACTTCTGTTTATTTCGATTACAAAGATACAAAAGTGTAAACCAATTAAGTGGTAAAATGGTTATATAACAATAGAAATTAATTAGTAGCAACATGCAAAATCTTACGCTTACAGATCCGGCCCTGTTATTCTCTGCCATCTCTTTGATATTATTAGCTTATACGAATCGTTTTTTATCCTATGCGCAACTGGTTCGTACCTTACAGGATAAATACCAGGCAAACCCGGACTTAAAAGCGGTGGCTCAGATATCAAACTTAAAGAAAAGATTATACCTTACCCGTTCCATGCAGATCCTGGGACTGCTTAGTTTACTGTTTTGCGTGCTTGCCATGTTTCTTATTTATGTATCCTGGCAAATTGCCGCCGCTTATATTTTCGGGATCGGACTACTGCTTTTGGCCGCTTCTTTGTGCGTATGTATTTGGGAGATAAACATTTCGGTAAAGGCACTGGAGATAAACCTACAGAACATGGGTTCTAAATAGAAGTTAAAATGTTCATTAATATTAAAATTTCCGTTGAAATGTTTTGGTAGTTCGGACATATGACCTATCTTTGCACTCGCAATCAGGGAATCAAACCCCTTAAGCGCTTAATAACAAAGCACTTTGACATAATGGCCCATTCGTCTATCGGTTAGGACGTAAGATTTTCATTCTTGAAAGAGGGGTTCGACTCCCCTATGGGCTACAATAAACAGATTAAAAAAATTAAAGAGGATAGCTAAAAAATGGCAAATCATCAATCATCAATCAAGAGAATCAGACAGACAGACGCAAAACGTTTGCATAACAGATATTATGCAAAAACTGCAAGAAATGCCGTTAAAGTTTTACGTGGCACATTGGACAAAGCGGAAGCTCAGGCTTTATTTCCTAAAGTTTGCTCAATGTTGGATAAGCTTGCTAAGAACAACATTATTCACAAGAATAAGGCTGGCAACTTGAAATCCAAACTGTCTAAGCACGTTAACAAACTTGCTATAGCATAATAAGGAATTATTACTATTTTTAATAGTAAGGCTGGACAGTTATGTCCGGTTGACAAGGCCTAATGGCCCATTCGTCTATCGGTTAGGACGTAAGATTTTCATTCTTGAAAGAGGGGTTCGACTCCCCTATGGGCTACCGAGAAGCTAAAGCCGGATCATTGAGATCCGGCTTTCTTTGTTTATACTTATCCTACTCCTTTTTTCGCTATTTTCACACTCCCCGCTTGCGTCAAGTCAATTATTATCACTACATTTGTTAGTTTTTTCATCGAAAAGGATAATAACTGATTTAAAATAAATATAGACTCATGAGTGAAGAATTAAAGAATGCTCCCGGCTCATATTCCGCCGATAGTATTCAGGTGCTTGAAGGGTTAGAAGCTGTACGAAAAAGACCTGCCATGTACATTGGCGACATTAGCGAAAAAGGTCTGCACCATTTGGTATACGAAGTAGTGGATAACTCTATTGACGAGGCCATGGCCGGCTATTGCAACAAGATTGATGTGGTTATCAATGAAAATAATTCTATTTCGGTTGCTGACAACGGTCGTGGTATTCCTGTTGATTTACATGAGAAAGAAAATAAATCGGCGCTTGAAGTTGTTTTAACCGTATTGCATGCCGGAGGTAAATTCGACAAGGGTTCTTACAAAGTATCCGGTGGTTTGCACGGTGTGGGTGTTTCTTGTGTTAACGCGTTGTCTACCTACATGAAGGCGGAAGTTCGCAGAAACAACAAGCTTTACATGATGGAGTTCTCTTGCGGAAAGCCTTTGAATAGCTTGCAGATTGTAGGTGAATCGAAAGTGACCGGTACCAAGATTACTTTTCAACCGGATGCGTCCATATTTACCACAATAGATTACCAATACAAGACGTTGGCCGACCGCTTGCGGGAGCTTTCTTATCTGAATGCGGGTATCACACTTACTTTGACCGACAAACGTACTCCAAAAGAAGATGGCACTTTTAAAACAGAAACTTTCCATTCGGATGAGGGTCTGAAGGAATTTGTCCGCTACCTGGATCGTACCAAGGAAAAGCTGGTTGAAAACAGTATTCATATCATCACCGAAAAACAAGGCATTCCTGTGGAGGTTGCCATGACTTACAATACTTCTTACAACGAAAACGTGTATTCGTATGTAAATAACATCAACACGATTGAAGGTGGTACGCACCTTGCCGGTTTCCGCAGAGGTCTTACCCGTACGCTTAAAAAGTACGCGGAAGATTCGAAGATGCTGGATAAGGTGAAGGTGGATATTCAGGGCGATGACTTCCGCGAGGGGTTAACGGCTGTTATCTCTATCAAGGTGGCCGAACCTCAGTTTGAAGGACAGACCAAAACCAAGCTTGGTAACAACGAGGTGATGGGTGCTGTGGATATGGCTATCGGCGAAGCTTTGGGTAATTACCTGGAAGAACATCCGAAAGAGGCCAAAATCATCGTGGACAAGGTAATTCTTGCTGCTACGGCCCGCCATGCTGCCCGCAAGGCACGCGAAATGGTTCAGCGTAAGTCTCCGCTATCGGGTGGAGGTCTTCCCGGTAAGTTGGCCGACTGTTCGTCCAAGGATGCTGCGATATGCGAACTATTCCTTGTCGAAGGGGACTCGGCCGGTGGTACTGCCAAACAGGGCCGCGACCGTAACTTCCAGGCTATTCTGCCGCTGCGTGGTAAGATTCTGAACGTGGAGAAAGCAATGCAGCATAAGGTGCTGGAAAGCGAAGAAATACGTAATATCTATACCGCTTTAGGGGTTACCATCGGTACAGAAGATGATACGAAAGCGCTGAATATTGTGAAGCTCCGCTACCAGAAGGTTATTATCATGACCGATGCCGACGTGGACGGTAGCCACATCGCAACGCTTATTCTTACTTTCTTCTTCCGCCACATGCGTCCGCTGATTGAGAACGGGTATGTTTTCATCGCTACACCTCCGCTCTACTTGTGTAAGAGAGGTAAAACGGAAGAGTATTGCTGGACAGAGCAGCAGAGACAGGCGTTTATCGACAAATACGGTAACGGTAACGAAAACACGATTCACACACAGCGTTACAAAGGTTTGGGAGAAATGAACGACCACCAGCTGTGGGATACAACCATGAATCCGGAAAACCGTACGTTGCGCCAGGTTACAATCGAAAACGCTGCGGAAGCCGATTTGGTATTCTCTATGCTTATGGGTGAAGAGGTTGCTCCGCGCCGCGAGTTTATTGAAGAGAATGCTACCTATGCAAAAATTGATGCTTAACAAATTATGAACAGGGAGGCCCGTCTTTTAACAATTAAGGAGCTGCATCAGGCAGTGGAATCGAATGCTTATCCGCAAGAGGGCGATATTCGTCCGCTGATTGGGGTGTCGTCCAATCAAAAAGAGGGGCTTTCCTGCATCAATAATACGTATATACAAGCTGTTATCGATGCGGGAGGTGCTCCTGTTCTCGTTCCTGTTACTACGAATCTGGATGCGTTAACGGCGATTGTGTCTCAACTCGATGGATTGCTTTTAACCGGCGGAGTGGATATTAATCCGCTGTTATGGGACGAGGAGCCTGTTCCTGAATTGCAGGAAGGCGATCCGATTCGCGACAGCTACGATTTTATCTTGCTTAAGCTGGCAACGGACAGATGTATGCCTGTGTTTGGTATCTGCCGTGGCCATCAGTTAATCAACGTGGCTTTTGGCGGAACGCTTTATCAGGATATCCATACCCAGCACACGGAGAAGACCCTAAAGCACAGTCAGCAACACGACAAAGCTTTTGCTTCGCATTCGGTACGGGTGGAACCCAATTCCATTTTGGGAATTCTGACAGACAATCTGGATAAATTGAAGGTAAACTCGCTGCATCACCAGGCTGTAAAGGAGGTTGCTCCCGGATTCAGGGCAAATGCCACCGCTCCCGACGGAATTAACGAAGGGATGGAGGCTTATCCGCACTATCCGGTTTTCAGCGTGCAATGGCATCCTGAAACCATGGCTTCCAGCGGTAATGAGCTGATGAGCGAACTTTTTCGTTTTCACATAGAAGAGGCTTCTCTTTTTAAATTAGCCAAAGACATACACCGGGATATCATCACCCTTGATTCCCATTGTGATACGCCTTCGTTCTTCGAGGAGGATTTTGATATCGGACAACGCGGTCTGAGTAAAGTAAACATTCCTTTGATGGAAATGGGGCATATAGATGCGGCCTTTCTGGTTGCCTATCAGGCTCAGGGCGAACGCGACGAGCAATCGTTGTCGAATGCGACGGCTTTTGTCTTTAAGCGGATCCGTCAGATTAAGAGTCAGGTGGAACTGCAAAGCCGGTGTTTAGGTATTGCGGTTACTCCCGCCGAACTGATGTCGCTGAAAAAGGAGGGGAAGAAGGCTGTTTTAATCGGCATTGAGAATGGTTACGCCATTGGCAAAGACCTGAAAAACATTGAACGCTTCAGGGATGAAGGGGTTACTTACATTACGCTCTGCCATAACGGTAGCAACGATCTCTGCGACTCTGCGGCCGGGGATGCCGAGTGGAACGGATTAAGTCCGCTTGGCAAAGAGGCTGTGAAGGAGATGAACCGGCTGGGTATTATGGTGGATGTATCTCATGCATCGGAAGCCACTTTTTATGATGTACTAAAAGAAAGCACTGTTCCTGTAATCGCCTCGCACTCGTCTGTGAGAACTTTGTGCGACCATGCCCGCAATCTTACCGACGATCAGATACGGGCTATTGCGGAAAAGGGTGGCGTGATTCAGGTTTGCCTGTATACTGAGTTTATCAACAACGAACCGGATAAGGCGAGTTTGTCTGATGCACTGGAACACATCCGGTATATTATCGACCTGGTGGGAATTGACTATGTAGGAATCGGATCGGATTTTGATGGCGGCGGAGAACTCATCGGGTGTCGTGCTGCCAACGAACTTATTCAGATTACTGTAAAACTTCTGGGACTGGGTTATACCGTTCGGGAGATAGAAAAAATATGGGGAGGCAACCTGTTGCGCGTAATGAGCAAAGTACAGGAGTCCGCCCGAATAGATCACCTTTCAACTAATTGAATTATGCTTACCAAAATGCTATATATCTTATTAGCCACAGCAATGATATCCTGCAGTCAGTCCAAAAACCCGTCGCCCGAAACTGCGGAGGTTCCGCAAACAAAACAATCATCGGCTCCTGCATTTGATGCGGACAGTGCCTGGTTGTATGTGGATACGCAGGTGAAGTTTGGTCCGCGCGTACCTAATACAGAAGCACATGTTGCTTGCGGAAACTACCTGGCCGGCGAATTAAAACGATTTGGGGCTAAGGTTTACGAACAGGAAGCTACGTTAACGGCTTACAATAACACCCAGCTGAGATCAAAAAATATCATCGGTTCGTATAACCCTGATAATACAAAACGAATTTTACTGTTTGCCCATTGGGACAGTCGACCGTATTCGGATCACGATCCGGATCCTGCCAATCACATGAAGGCGATTGATGGTGCCGATGATGGTGCGAGCGGTGTTGGCGTGCTGCTGGAAATTGCCCGTCAGTTTTCGGCAAAGGCTCCTTCGGTTGGCGTGGATATCATCTTTTTCGATGCGGAAGATTACGGCACCCCTGAATT
>JAGPJL010000044.1:13772-22399 GCA_018054455.1 Parabacteroides sp. | reverse complement strand
CCCTCCTTTGGTATCGTAAATACTTTCGGCTCCGCGAATTTTGGCAAAAGCGAATTGGGCATTGATTGCAGGATCGGGAGTCTGAAGAACCAGGTTATCCCAAAAACCGGCGATAAGAGCAACTCTTTGTGTATACTCATCCTCTACATTGATTGCGGCTTCTTTCTCCGAAGGCTTGTATCCCGAAAAAGTAGCTCCGAAAGAAAGCGACTCACCCGGTTTAAGCACAGCAGCCGTCTGTCCGCCTACTTCGGATACCAGCGAATAACTCCCATCCACTCCTCTTTTCGGATCTGTTTTACTAACAGATCTGGCTGCGGGAACTTCCAGATACAGTTCGGAATCTCCTTTGTTTGCTAGTGTGTATTTCTCACAAAAGGCAGGCTTGGAAACAGAAGGAAACAGGATACGAGTCAACTCCAGTTTTCCTTTTCCCGGAAGATTGAACTCACTGCGTACCGTCATAAGTCCTTTTAAATTGATCTCTTTAACCTGCTCTCCAGTCAGCGACCGGCCGTTAACCGAAATCATCTCCACCACGTTTAAGTCTACGCGCCGCATCAGACTGGCGTGGGTATTATTAGGCACGGTACGCAGCAGAGGCCAGACCATTCCCCGGCTTAAATGAAAAGCGCCGGCATCGTCTACACCATACCGCAGCACTGTCGAAACTTTAAGGCCGCTCATCTCGATATGATCGCTATGAGGAAGACTTCCATTAACTATCCAGGAGATACTTCCGTCCGAATTTATTTTCCATCGGTTATCCGGACTCCCCACGGCTGCAGACATGGGCAAGAAATAAAAAAGAGTAAGCAAGGCAACAAGACAAATTCTTTTCATAACTATTCGAATTGACTGAGATTAAGGTAACTATTTTTGCATCCAAAGAAATGCGGAAACAAAGATAACTTTTAATTAAAAAGAGAAAGATAATTCGGTTACTTTTTCTCTTTTAACCAGAATCAGATGTATTATCAATAATAATTAAGTATGTTTGTGCACTCATTTTTAAATCTTTTATGCTCATGAAAATTACTAAAAAACTCGTTAACAGATTGGGATCTGCCTGTGTATGCGCAGCGGCTTGTGTATTAACCTTGACAAGTTGTGGAGAAGCTCAGCAAAATGTCCTCACTCCTCAGGAAGAAGCCGACGGATGGAAATTATTATTTGATGGCAAAACATTGGCCGGATGGAAAGATTACAACGGAACAACCCTTACTCAGCCTTGGGGAGTTGTTGACGGATGTATCCAGGCAACGGGCGGTGGCAGCGATGCCAGTGGTTATATTGTAACCGACAAACAGTACGAAAACTTTGAACTATCCTGGGATTGGAAACTATCCAAAGGCGGAAACAGCGGTATGTTATATCACGTAGTTGAACGTCCGGACTTTGCTGTTCCTTACGTAACCGGTCCGGAATATCAGCTGATAGACGAACCTAATTTTGCCGAACCATTGGAAGCCTGGCAGAAATTGGGTGTAGATTACGCCATGCATTTGCCGGATACAACAAAAATGAAAGTAAATCCGCAGGGAGAATGGAACAACTCTAAAATTGTATTCGATAATGGCCATGTTGAGCATTGGCTAAACGGACAAAAGATCCTTGAATTCGAAGCATGGACCGACGATTGGTTTGCTAAGAAAAACAGTGGAAAATGGAATGATGCTCCCGAGTACGGATTGGCCAAAAAAGGCGTGATCTGTCTTCAGGATCATGGATATCCTGCCTCTTTCCGCAATATTAAAATCAAAGAATTACCAAGAAAGACCAAGGAAACTGTTTTGTTTAACGGCGTTGATCTTACCGGATGGGAAGTTTACGGAACAGAACTGTGGTACGTAAAAGATAGTCTGCTAATTTGCGAAAGCGGTCCGGATAAACAATACGGTTACCTGGGAACCCGCGAATATTACGACGATTTCGACTTTACTGCAGAATTCAAACAGGAAGCAGATGGCAACTCGGGCATCTTTATCCGTTCTACCGTAGGCGATAGTGTAAAGGTTAACGGCTGGCAGGTTGAAGTGGCTCCCAAGGGAATGGATACCGGAGGTATTTATGAATCTTATGGCCGCGAATGGCTGGTTCAGATCCCGGACGAAAAAGAGAATATCCTTAAACCGGGCGAATGGAATACCATGCGCATCAAGGTTCAGGGCGACAATGTAACTACCTGGCTGAACGGACAGGAAATGGTTAACCTAACCGACGAAAAGATAGGAAAAGGTCAGGGACGCATTGCTCTTCAGATCCATGATGGCGGCGGAATTAAAGTTCTCTGGCGGAATCTTGTTGTAAAGACGTTATAATTTTATACAAGATATACTACCTTTTTAGAAAACCATGTACATGTAAATCAAAAAGCATGTACATGGTTTTTGATTTACATGTACATGGTTTTTAAATCCTCTCACTGGATTAATATAAAAAAGTATATATCTGTATACATCTTTTTAGTTTTCCAATTACAATTTATAGAGTTGCAGAACGTTGAAATTAAGGTTATTTCTTACCTTTGTCCCCGTTGCCTTGACGAAAGGCACATACAATCGAATTAATTATCACTATATACTATCGTATGGGAAAATATAAACTAATCAACAACGCACTGGGCTGGCTTACTTTTGCCATCTCTTCGATCGTTTATTTGATGACTATGGAACCCACCGCCAGCTTTTGGGATTGCGGTGAGTTTATCTCTTCTGCCTTTAAACTGGAGGTAGGACATCCTCCCGGAGCACCGTTCTTTATGCTGACAGCCAACCTGTTCACCCAGTTTGCTTCGGATCCTTCGCAGGTAGCCGTGATGGTTAACTCGATGAGCGCCCTGTTCAGCGGACTCACCATCTTATTCCTGTTCTGGAGTATCACTCACCTTGCCCGCCGGA
Organism: Parabacteroides sp.; assembly: GCA_018054455.1. Lineage (GTDB taxonomy): Bacteria > Bacteroidota > Bacteroidia > Bacteroidales > Tannerellaceae > Macellibacteroides. Next base: position 19,499 of record JAGPJL010000044.1, on the reverse strand, counting down.
TTATTGTAAAAGAAGGCGAAGAGGTAACAACCGCCCAGCTTATTGCCATTATGGGCAGTGGTCTTGTGGGAGCATTGGCCTACGCATTCAGTGATACGTTCTGGTTCAGTGCAGTGGAAGGCGAAGTATATGCTTACTCGTCGCTGTTTACTGCCGTTGTATTCTGGCTGATTTTGAAATGGGAAGCCGTTGCCGACAAACCTCATGCCGACAGATGGATGGTGTTGATTGCTTATCTGATGGGACTTAGTATTGGTGTTCACTTGCTGAACCTGCTTTGTATTCCTGCCATTGTACTGGTGTATTATTATAAGAAATTCCCTAACCCTACACTTAAAGGTACTGCCGTATCACTGTTGATATCGTTTGCAATTATCGCCATCATGATGTATGGTGTGGTTCAAGGTCTGGTTGAAGTATGCGGCTGGTTCGAATTGTTGCTGGTTAACCACATGGGTATGCCTTATAATTCGGGTGTATTTGCCTATGTAGTTGTATTGCTGGGTGTTCTTGCCTGGGCAATCTACGAAACCATGGTTGCCGAACCCAACAAAGCGCGCCTCAATATTGCCTTTATTCTTTCTGTAACTCTTATTGGTATCCCATTTATTGGGAGTGGCTATGTATTAGGTATTATCCTTATTATTGCCTTGACAGCCTATTTGTTTGTTGCCAAAAAGACAAACATTCAGCTGTTGAATACCATCCTGGTATCCTTGCTGGTTATCGTTGTTGGTTATTCTTCGTATGCACTGATACTGGTTCGTTCGTCGGCCGAAACGCCAATGGATCAGAACTCACCCAAAGATATCTTTACTTTACGCACGTATCTTGCCCGCGAACAGTACGGCAAAGTGCCTCTTATCTACGGTCAGACATACGTTTCTGAAGTAAAACGCGAAAATCAGGGAGGTACTTGTGCCGCTGTAACGAAGGAAGGAGCACCTACCTGGAGCCGCGTAATCAAGAAAGACAAATCAGAAAAAGACAAGTACTACATATCCCGTTACGAAACGGAATACGAATACATAGACGAACTTGACATGCTTTTCCCTCGTATGCACAGTAATGACGGACGTCATGTTAGCGCTTATCAGGAATGGGCTCAGGTAAAAGGCGAGCCGGTCAGATTTAACCGTTGTGGCGAAGATGTGACGGTTATGAAGCCTACTTTTGCCGAAAACATCCGGTACTTCGTTTCTTATCAGCTTAATTTTATGTACTGGCGTTACTTTATGTGGAACTTCTCCGGCCGCCAGAACGACCTTCAGGGTAATGGCGAAGTGGACAAAGGTAACTGGATTACCGGAATCAGTGCCATCGATTCGGTTATGGTTGGTCCGCAGGATGAAATGCCTTACGACATTGCCAATAATAAAGGGCACAACGTTTACTATCTGCTGCCTTTGTTGTTGGGTATAATCGGACTTCTTTACCAGGCTTATGCAGGCGATAAGGGAATTCAATCCTTCTGGGTTACTTTCTTTTTGTTCTTTATGACCGGTATTGCCATTGTTCTTTACCTGAATCAGACTCCTTACCAACCGCGCGAACGAGACTATGCCTATGCCGGTTCGTTCTATGCTTTTTGTATCTGGATAGGATTCGGTGTGGCTGGATTAGCCAAAGTACTGGAAAAATACGGAAAGATGCCGGCCATTGCTGCAGCTTCTGTTGCTACAGTTGCCAGTTTGCTTGTTCCCATTCAGATGGCTGCTCAAAACTGGGACGATCACGACCGTTCGGACCGTTATGTTGCCCGCGACTTTGGTATCAATTACCTGGAATCTTGCGAGCCTAATGCCGTTATATTTACAAATGGTGATAACGATACTTTCCCATTGTGGTATGCACAGGAAGTGGAAGGCGTTCGTACAGATATACGTGTATGTAATACCAGCTATCTGCAGACCGACTGGTACATCGATCAGATGAAACGTCAGGCTTACGAGTCGGAGCCGCTGCCTATTTCATGGAACAGATCCGATTACGTGCAGGGAACCCGCGACGTAGCTTATATATTCCCGATGACCGACCAGGCTATCGATCTGAATACGGCGTTGAACTTCGTTCGCAGCAACGATCCTAAATACAAAAAGATTCCGGGAATCAATCAGGCGCTGGATTATATTCCTTCGCAAAAACTGATTTATAAGGTTGATTCGGCCGCTGCGCTTAAAAGCGGAGTGATTAAGTCGGAAGACGCTGGTCTTATGCTTAAGGAAATGACCATCGATTTGAAGGACAAGGAAGTTCTTGGAAAACAGGAACTGATTGTATTGGATATGTTGCAGACCAACAACTGGAAGCGCCCCATCTATTATGCGGTAACTGTTAGTCCCGATCAGTTTGTAAAACTGGATGGATATTTCCAACAGACAGGTCTGGCCTATCAGATTGTTCCAATGCATACGCAAGGAACCGATAAGGCTGTAAACTCCGAGCGCATGTTCGACAATGTGATGAACAAGTTCAAATGGGGAGGTGTAAGCAATCCCAATGTATACCTGGACGAAAATACAATGCGCATGTGTAAAAGCTTCCGTATGGCTTTGTTCAGCAAATTGGCTTCTACCCTGATCAACGAAGGAAAGAACGATAAAGCACTTCAGGTACTTGATAAAGCGATGGAAGTTCTTCCCGCTAAGACTGTTCCGCTGGATTACAGCGCCCTTTCGCTGGGAGAATTCTACTTTACCTTGAATCAGCCGAAGAAAGCCGAGGCAATTTTCAACGGTATTGCTGATAATTCTATTCGCAGCCTGCGTTGGTACTTCCGCTTAAGTCCGAATCAGATGGCTTCCATTATGGGCGATGTTGAACACAACCTGGCCGTATTGCAGGAAGTTCTTCGGATTGCAAAACAGTACAACCCTGAATTTGGCAAAGCATTCCAGGAAGAATTTGATAATTACCGTATGGCTTACGGTTCAGTCCGCAAATAGTAAAGTATGTTTATAGAACAACCCCCGTTCTTTTACAGAGCGTTGTTTCCAGGGGTAATCTGGAGAATTCCCGCCAAGAAGAAGTGTGTATATCTCACCTTCGACGACGGACCAATTCCCGAGGTTACCCCTTGGGTTTTGGATACTCTCGACAAATATGGTATAAAGGCCACCTTCTTTTGTGTTGGCGACAATGTACGCAAGTACCCTGAAGTCTACCAGATGGTGCTTGACCGGGGACATAAAGTGGGCAACCACACCTTCAACCATATTCAGGGTATCAGATTCTGGACAAAGAATTATGTGGCCAATGTAAAGAAAGCCGCAGAGTTGATAAAGAGCAATTTGTTTCGCCCTCCTCACGGTCACATGCGGTTTCCGCAAGTGATGTGGCTGCGGCTCAACTATAAAATTATTATGTGGGACGTGGTAACACGCGATTATAGTCCGCATATGACGCCCAACGGCGTATTTAATGTCGTTAAGAACTATACACGCAACGGCTCCATCATTGTGTTTCACGATTCATTGAAATCGGAGAATAACATGAAGAATGCGTTGCCCCGTTCTATCGAATGGCTTCAAAAAGAAGGATACGAGTTTAAAGTATTGGAATGATTTCCGAACAAAGGATAAAGGAAGAGGCTATGCGCCTGGGGTTCGCTGCATGCGGGATCTCGGAAGCCGGCCCGGCCAGCAGCGAAGCATCCTATTTTGATAACTGGCTGGCCGAAGGGAATCATGCGGGAATGAGGTACATGGAAAACTACCGTGACCTTCGTCTTGATCCTGTCGGATTACTGGATGGCGCCCGTTCTATTATATCCGTTGCGATGAATTACTATCCTGCGGTAAGACAACCGGAGGATGTTCCTCAGCTTGCTTACTACGCGTATGGCAAAGATTACCACGACGTGATGAAGGAAAAGCTTGCCCAACTGGTTGCCTTTATTCGTCGCGAAGTGGATATGAACGCCCGTTGTTTTACCGACTCAGCTCCCATTCTGGAAAGATACTGGGCCTGGAAAGCCGGACTTGGCTGGATTGGGAAAAACACCCACCTCATCATTCCCGGCAAAGGTTCTTACTTTTTCCTTGGAGAGATCGTTACCGACCTGTACCTCTCACCGGACTGCCCTATGGAAAATAGGTGCGGCCAATGTACCCGTTGCATGGATGCTTGTCCCACGAAGGCAATCGAAGCTCCCAAAAAGCTGAACGCAGGAAAGTGTATCTCGTACCTCACCATCGAAAACCGGGAAGAGATTCCCGAAGAGCTTGCTTCGTTAACGGGAAACCGTATGTACGGATGCGATACCTGCCAGCAGGTTTGTCCCTGGAACCGGTTCGCACATCCCACCGACGAAGCTTCTTTCCGAATGAACGACGAGCTTGCCGCCATGACGGCCCAAAAGTGGTACTCTCTATCCCGGGAAGAGTACACCCGCCTCTTCAAAGGATCGGCCGTGAAGCGTGCCAAGTTTGAGGGGTTACAACGTAACATTGCAAATTATCAAAAGAATAATAACACAACTAAGATTTAGATGAAAAGAATCAGCCATCTGTTTCTCCTGTTTCTGCTTATTGCGGTAACGGCGGGTGCAGCACCTAAAGCACTAAAGGAGAAACTTGCTTCCTTGCAGGGAATCGAGTCTGTCGACACCTTGTCGTCCGACTATTTTACGGAGAAATACGTAGTAACAGTTCGCCAGCCTCTGGATCACCAGCACCCCGAAAAGGGATCGTTCACACAGCGTGTGGTGGTTAGCCACGTTGGATACGACCGCCCCACGGTACTGATTACCGAAGGATACAGCGGCGACTACGGACTTAATCCGCGTTACCGTGAGGAACTTTCAGGCATTTTCAATACCAATATGATATTTGTAGAGCACCGCTACTTCTCGGGTTCTGTTCCTGATTCACTCAACTGGGAGTATCTTACTGCCGAAAACTCGGCATACGACCTGCATCATATCACCCAACTTTTCAAACAAATCTATCAGGAGAAATGGATCAGCACCGGGATTAGCAAAGGCGGACAAACAGCCTTGATCTACCGGGCTTTCTTTCCAAATGATGTAGATATAACCGTTCCCTACGTAGCTCCCGTAAGCCGTTCGGCCGAAGATGGGCGTCACGAGCCATTTATCAGTCACGTATCCGACACGCAATCAAGAGAAACAATCCTGAACTTTCAGCGCGAAGTATTGAAACGAAGAGAGACCATGCTTCCTCTGCTCGAAAAACTCTGCAACGAGAAGCAACTAACCTTCCGCATTCCGATGAATGAAGTGCTGGATTATTGCGTGCTGGAATACTCATTCGCCTTCTGGCAATGGGGAACTCCCGTATCAACCATTCCGGCAACATCGGCAACAGACGATGAACTATTCAGACACCTTGCGGAGATAAGCGGTCCGGAATACTTTGCAAAAGATCAGCCTACCCAGGCATTCTTTATTCAGGCAGCCCGCGAACTTGGCTATTACGGATATGATACCGAACCGTTCAAAGGGCTCCTTTCCATCCAAAGCAGCAAAGGATACCTGGAACGAATCATGCTGCCCGAAGGCGTTCGCATTTCATTCCGGCCGGAACTCTACCAAAAGTTAACCCGATTTGTTGCGGAATCCGATCCAAAACTTATCTTTGTATACGGAGAGTACGATCCATGGACTTCAGTAGGGATGACCCAATTAAAAGGAAAGAAAAATATGTTTGCCGCCGTTCAACCGAAGGGTAGTCACCGGGCACGTATTAACTCCCTGCCCGACTCCCT